>DATKJJ010000502.1:0-8490 GCA_035543695.1 Gemmatimonadales bacterium
GTTTACTTCTTCCTGCTGGACGTCTTCTTCGTTCGCCTGGTGGGCTTTCCGCTTCCTGACACCTCCTCCTGCAGACGGAGGGTTTCCTCCCCTACGCTGGCTTGCTGGTCTTCCAACAGAGACTTGAGCCGCAGGAGATCCTCGTCCACGGCCCGCTTCGGGTCGGCACCAAGCAATGAGGCCAGCACATATCCGGCGGCTCCCGCGGGGGGAGTGTACGTCAGCTGCACGTCGATCTGAGTTTCCCGGTCTGAGATTGGACTCAGGCGAACCTGCCCTGAGGTCTCTATCGGCGAATTCTCCACGCTGCGCCACCCGATAAACTGACCTGGCACCCAGTCGGTGACGATCGCTTCCCACTCCGCTGGAGCTCCCGCCGGGCCGACGGCCACCCAATGGGAAAGCCCTTCCTCGATCTTCCGGACCTCCCGAAGGTGGGCCATGAACCGGGGGAAGTCCTCGAAGTTGCTCCAGAGTTCCCAAACTCGGTCTGACGGAGCCCCCACCAGCAGCGTCTTCTCAACCGTGATCGCCCGTCCGCCCCGGCCCAGCGTGATTAGACGACGGGCCGGAAGATTCACAGCCGCCCGAGTGAAGAGACCCACTCCAACGAGGCTCAGCACCTGGCCCTGAAGGCCTCGGGTGCGGGAACCTTGGAGAGCCACCAGGCTTCCCAGGGTGCCGACCGCTAGCCGCGTCGCTGGCCGCCAGTTGGGTCGTATGCCCTCAGCTTCGGATTCACTGTTCCGCTCGAATCCGTCCAATGACTGGAGACCTTTGGCCCGCAGCTTGTGTCCAACCTGAATGCCCCGGTCCCGCAGGAGTGATCGGCGGCGGGCGCCCCGATCGGGGTCCAGCAGGTACATCGCTCCCGCGCCTACAATGACGCCGGTCAGAAGCTTGGACTGTCCCTGCATGGCTGAACCTCCTCAGACTCCGCTCGGAAAGGTCTCAGGCGCCTCCCCTGACTCCCATCCCGCCGTGCGGTCGAGCGGCTCGGCCGCGCGGGTTGCATCGAAGTGGATGACTGCGCAGAGCACTCTTAAATCCTCCCCCGAAACATAGTCCGATAATATTCCTCTGCGTTCTTCACTTGCAAAAAGGACGGCGAATGCCGCGATACCGGGGTCAGCGATTATAGTTTTGGATTCGAGATGACCTACGCCCTTACGGGACCCCGTGACCGATCAAGCCGTTCTCTATGAAGTCACCCTGCAGGTAGAGCCGGCCCTGGCACCTGCCGTCGAGCACTACATGAGAACCCATCACATTCCCGTCATACTCCGCACCGGTTGTTTTTACAACATACGATTCGACCGGGCCGGCGAGGGAAAGTTTCGCACCAGCTATCGCGCCCATTCTTCCGCCGAGCTCGAACACTACCTTCAAGACCACGCTCCGGCACTTCGAGCCGAGTTTCAGGCGGAATTCCCGTCCGGAGTTGCCCTCACTCGGGAGACCTGGACCGCGCAGCAGGAATGGCAGACCGAGTAAACTCGAATTTTGCGTTATCTTCTCCTCATGCCGCGTCCCTGGCCGACCGTTCTGATTCTACTCCTTGCTTGCAGCCCCTCCGCGGACCGCACTACTGCCGGGGCGGCTGCTTGTGGGCTGGCGTCGCTGGCCGGTCCCACAGCCTTGCTGGGGCAGTTCAGCTTGGCCGACCAGACCTTGGCCAGCCCTCCCAAGCACCTCCCCGAAAAGCTGGTCGTACGACTGGTAGCCGGGCCCGCGTACCCAGCCATTGTGGGACGCTCCGATTCGTTGTGGGTGATTGGGGTCGAGGGCGCTATGCCTTCCAATGTGAAGCCCGGGTTTGGAGTGTTGGTGCTGGACCGGAGCGGCAAGACGCTGGGTACCATGCTCTACGAGGGAACCCCGGTAGAGGGCGCACCCCAGATAGGCACGGTATCAGTCGGGAACACCACGGTGCCGCTCATCGGGATTCAGCTCGATCCCGCACGAATTGAAGATCCACGCTGCCCGTTCTTCCCCGATTCGGTGATTCAGTGACGGCGCCGCGGATCGGCGTGAGCGGGGTGGTGCGGGGCTGGGATGGGGCGGAACGTACCGGGGTCAATGCCGCCTACGTTCGCTCCATCCTGATCGCAGGAGGGGTCCCGTTGGTGCTCTCGCCACTTATGGGCACCACGATGGCGGCTCGAGCCCTCGAGGGGATCGACGGCCTGCTGCTCACCGGTGGTGAGGACATCGACCCGGCCTGGTACGGCGCCAGGCCGTCGGCCCACCTCGATCCGCCCAGTCGGGAGCGAGATTTGTTTGAGCTCGCGCTCTTCGCGGTGGCCCGTCAGCGCCGAATTCCAATCCTGGGCGTGTGCCGCGGTATTCAACTGATCAATGTGGCACTGGGCGGGACCTTGTTTCAGGATCTCCCATCAGAGCGAGCTGGCTCCGTGGAGCACCGGCCTCAAGGCCCGCGCGATGCCCGGAGCCATCGCGTTCGCCTGGCACCAAGCAGCCGTGTAGCCCACGCGTTGGGCACCAATGCGGTCACGGTGAATTCATCACACCACCAAGGTATCAAGGAGCTGGCGACTGGATTGGTGGCGAGTGGCTGGACTGATGACGACCTGATCGAGGCGCTAGAGGGCCCCGCCGACGCTCCGTGGCTACTCGCCGTTCAATGGCATCCAGAGGAGATGCACGCGGACCTTCAGGCCGCGGACCATGGGCTGTTTGCCGCCCTGGTGCAGGCGGCGGAAGGCACCCGGAGTGATTTAGTGGGCGAAGGACGGGAAGAGGAGCCGGCCACTCACGCCGTTGAGCGCGCTCCTTAAGGCAGGAAAACGTTCGGCCGCCGTCCGCAGCACTTCGTCCAGTCCGTACTGGTGGGCCAACACGTGGTCGGAGGCCAGGCCAAACCCCCGGCTCCCCAAGATTTCGTAGTAGCTGACATCGGGGCCAGCTTTGCGCAGGCGGCGGGCGGCGATATAATCGGGAAAGAGCCCGGTCAGCCAGAGCGCATAGTTTCCCAGGTGCACCATCACCTTGAAGCGACGATCCCCCACGGTCGCCTCCAGGTCGGCCAGAATGTCTATCAGGTACCGGTGGCGCTGATCGTCGTTCCAATCGATGCGCCAGGCCCGGTCGCGCTGCCCAAACTCGAGCAGAAGGGCCGATAGATAGTCGGCCAGTTCCCGGTCTTGGAGACCGGACCCGAGCAGCGTATGGCGGATGACCACGTAAAAGAACAACGCTTCGGATGGCAGGAGCATCGAGCGGACGGTTAACAGTCGCTCGAGAAGATCCGGAGCATCGAGCAGCGCGTCTGGACCCTCGGTTGTCAGGCGCCGCTCGAGGTAGGCTCGTCGATGAGCCGAACCCCGGCTCAAGAGCAGGATCACCAGCTGCAGGTCTGCCGCAGTCAGGCGGCCCCGCGTATTTGCACGGATCATGACCACTCCTTCTTCAACAAAACCTGCGCCTCAGGCTGAGGTGCCTTCCGCCGCCGCTAATACTGGCCTGGAGCTGGTCCGCCGGCTCACCGCATTCGGTCAGGAGGTGGCGGGGACCCTCCGCCGGGCTTCCGTCATCGATCTCCTGGTCCGCCACGTTCGGGAGAGTCTGGCTCCCAGTGAAATAGCCGTGGCCCTCTTTCAGCAGACGGAGACCATCGACTTCGTCCTGAACTGGCCTCCTGGCCGGTCGAATCCTCGGCCCCTGCTGGAACTGGCCGCTCGCCGCGGCCCTATGCTCATCAACGACGGATTGGAGACGCTTCTTCGGGAAGCCGGCCTTGCCTATCCCGTTGTGACGGCCGGGAGCTGGTTGATTGCACCCTTCATCGCCAAAAATAGAGTAACCGGAGCCATTGCGGTGCGCGGTGAGGCAGGTCGCTATGCCCCTGCCGACCTGGTCCTGCTCGAAGGATTGGTATCGCAGGCCAGCATCGCCCTGGAGAGTGCCCGGCTGATCGATCTTCATGACGATGGCCGCCGAACCTGGCAGGAAGTGGTGGACGCCATCTCTCCCGCCCTCTGCATCGTGGACCGCACCGGTGCAATCCGCCGCGCCAACCGAGCCTTTGCCGATCTGGTGAACGCACCCCCGGCCAGCCTCATCGGCCGGCCTTGGCAAGCCTTTGTCCCCCCGGAGTGGTCGCAGGAGCTGCAACGGGCATTAGATCAGCAAGGAGCGGGCCGAGAGGTGGAGCTGCGGACCGGCGAGCGCACGTATGCTGTTACAGCGGTGCCAATTAGCAGCACCGACCGGTCCGCGGTGGTCCTCCTCTTTGACGATCAAACGGAACGACGCCGCTTGCAAGACCAGCTGATCCAATCGGAGAAAATGTCGGCCATCGGGCAGCTGATCGCCGGGATCGCCCATGACCTGAACAACCCGCTGACGTCGGTGGTGGGCTTCGCCGACTTCCTGACCGAGGTCCCCAATGTACCGCCGAATATCCGCGAGCCCCTCACCGTCGTACGGGAGGAGGCGGAACGCGCGTCGAGTATCGTCCGCAATCTCCTGGGCTTTGCCCGGAAGCAGGAACACCAGCGCCGGCCCACCGCGCTGAAGCCTCTGCTGGATGCCACCTTCGTGTTGCTCCGCAACCAGCTCATGGCTCAGCGGGTCGACGCTGAGATCGAGGTCGAGCCCGATCTTCCCATGCCCGACATAGATCCCAACCAGATTCAGCAGGTGTTCGTGAACCTCATCAACAATGCGGCCCAGGCCATCGCCTCTACCGGGCGCCCCGGGAACATTGTGGTCCGCGCTCGGCGTTGGCTCGACGGCGTCGCGGTCGACGTGATTGACGACGGGCCGGGAATGTCGGAAGCCCTCGCAGCTCAGGTGTTCGAGCCCTTCTTCACCACCAAGGCGGAGGGCGAAGGGACCGGACTGGGGCTCTCGATCAGCCAGGGCATCGTGAAGGAACACGGGGGCCGGATCATGCTTTCCACTGAGGAGAGCACGGGCTCTACCTTTACCGTACAGCTTCCGCTCTCTACTCGATCGGCCGCCCCTGAGGAGAATGTAGGCGCCCGGCAGCCCAGCCGCCGGTTGCGGGTTCTCGTGGTAGACGATGAGCCCCACATCCTCCACTACATGCGGGCGACCTTCGAGGCATGGGGACACATTCCTGTTGTCGCCGCCGACGGAGAAGAGGCCCTGGAGCGAGCGACCCGCGAGCAGTTTGATCTCATCATTTCGGATCTCCGGATGCCCCGTTTTGGGGGACGGGAGTTCTACGAGGAGCTGGCTCGCCGTAACCCGCGGATGGCGGCGCGTCTCGTCTTCAGCACCGGGGACACCGTTCGGGGCGACACTCTGACCTTCCTCGAAGGGCTGGACCGGCCCTACCTCCACAAGCCTTTCAGTCTGGCCGACCTCCGAACGCTGCTGGCGGAAGTGGTACGCGAGAGCGGAGCGGCCCCTGCCGAGCCGGATGCGCCGGCGCTTGCGGCCGACGCACTCCCAGGCGCGTGAGTGCGGATTGTTCACGTCGCCTCGGGACGGGAGTGGCGGGGAGGACAGCGACAAGTCTGGTTGCTCGCTCGCGAGCTGCAAGCCAGAGGAGTCAGCCAGGTCGTCATCACAACGTCCGCCAGTGAGCTGTCCCATCGCCTGAGCCAGGCCGGAGTACCCGTCCAGCCGGCGACTTGGCAGGTGGGCCTCGATCCCAGAGTTCTTCCCGCACTACTTACGGAGCTTCGCGGCCCCGCACTGGTCCATGCCCACGACGCCCATGCTCTCACCTTGGCCGGCGTGGGCGCCTGGTTGACCAGCTGCCCGCTGGTGGTAACCCGGCGGGTCACCTTCCCGCTACGCCGTCGTTTCTTCTGGGGACGAGCCTGCAGGATCATCGTCATCTCTCGAGCCGTGAAGGAAGCCCTGATCCGGGATGGGATCGATGACTCGAAGCTGGTCCTCATTCCTTCCGCCCTCGATCCCGCCGCCCCGGCGGCCTCAGCCGTAGACCTTCGAACACGTCTCAGAGTGTCCCACAAAGGACAGTTGGCGGTCGCCCTCGGATCGCTGACCCCCGAGAAGGACCACTTAACCCTGATTCAAGCTGCCTCCCGACTGGTCCAGGACTTGCCCGACCTGCGATGGGCCATTGTCGGGGAGGGTCCGATGGAAGAGCGGCTGCAGCAACGGATTCGGGAGCTCGGAGTGCAGGATCGGATGCATCTGGTCGGGGGGCTGCAAGATCCCCATCAGGCGCTGGCCGAGGCCGACGTCTTCGTGCTCAGCTCCACCAGCGAGGGGTTCGGCAGCTCGGTGCTTGCGGCAATGGCCCGCGGGGTGCCGGTGGTGGCCACCCGAGTTGGAGGAGTTCCCGACCTGCTGGCTAACGGATCCGGCATCCTGGTGGAACCCCAGAGCCCCGATGCGTTGGCCGGCGCTGTGCGACTGGTACTGAGTGACTCCGTCTTACGTGAGAGCCTTGCTCAAAAAGCCCGTGCGGAGCTGCCAAAGTACACCGCGTCCGCCATGGCAGAGCGGGTACTGTCCGTGTATCGTTCCTGCGCTCATTCTCTTGACGGCGCATGATTTACATCTGTATACCGAGCTACAATGAGGCCCCGACTATCGGGCTTCTCCTCTGGAAAATCCGCCAGGTCTTTGCCGGGTTCCCTCGCGAGTACCACCTTTTGGTACTGGACGACGGGTCCAGCGATTCGACCGCAGAAGTCCTAGAGCGCTACACTCGAGTCCTCCCGTTGACGGTAACCCGGCACCAGAGCCGCCTGGGGTACGCCGAAAGCGTGGAGGAGATCCTGAGGCAGGCAGTACAGCGCACCGACCGCCCCAAGCGGGATGCGGCCATCCTCATGCATGCGGATTTCACCCACAACCCTCACTTCATCCCCGATCTGGTCCGCCGGATCGAAAGTGGGGCCGACATCGTGATCGGCCAGGCCAAGGTGCAGGGTGAGCGTTCTCGCACCCGGCGGCTGGTCCGCCGGCTGGCGCCGGTGTTGCTGCGGGGTGTCGTTTCGGTTCCAGGGGTTACCGACGTGGTGTCCGGGTTTGCCATCTTCCGGCTGGTCACGCTTCGGAACGCCTTCCGGAGCGCGGCATCGCCGGTTTTGCGGACCGAAGGATGGGCAGCCAATGCAGAGCTCTATGGACGCACCGCGAAGTTTGCCCGGCGAGTCGAGACCCTGGCTACCGTGGAGCGGCATGACCTGCGGCAGCGATCCAGTCGTTCGGGAGCCTGGGAGCCGGCGATGACGGTTTGGAAAGCCCGTGGCCCACTGCGCCACCTGGTCCCACCCACCCAGGAGGAGGAGAGCCGGACCAACCGGGACGCCACCCCACAGGCGGAGGTGGCGCCCTCGTGATTCGCACCGGACTGATCTTTCAACTGGTCATCCAGGCAGTTTCCCCTGCCACGGCGCCAACCGACTATCCGTTTGCGGTCGGGGAAAAACTCTCGTACAGCGCCAAGCTCGGGATGCTCACGCTCGGTTCGGGCAGTCTGGAAGTAGCTTCGGTTGACACGGTGCGGGGCGTCGAAAGCTTTCGGCTGCGCTTCAGGCTCCAGGGTAAGACCATGTTTTACTCGCTGGACGATGTGCTCGAGTCCTGGATCGGGACCTCCGACCTGACCTCTCGCAGATTTGTCCAGGATTTCCTCGAGAACGACAAGAAGACCAAGCGGAGCTATGAAATTTTTCCCGATTCAGGGTTCTACCTGGAGCATGGCAAGGAGGGGAAACAGGAAACGCCGGCGGATCCGCTGGATGACGCGGCCTTCTTCTACTTTGTCCGCGTCACACCCCTCGAGGTAGGTCAGAAATACACCTATGCTCGCTACTTCAGAAAGGAAAAGAATCCGGTCACCATCGAAGTGCTCAAACGTGAAAGCATGGACCTGCCCGATGGCAGCAAGGTCAAGTGCCTGGTGCTGCATCCTGTGATCGACACCAAGGGTCTTTTCTCGAAGCGTTCCGAAACCCGCATCTGGCTGACGGATGATGCTCGGCGGCTGCCCGTCCAGATCCGAACCAAGTTCCCCTTCGGAACTATCACTCTCAGACTCAAGGACATGGTTCTACCAGGGACCGCCGCCTCGGCGATGAGCCGGTGAGCGCGCGGTATCGCGAGGCAGACCTCAGCCGCATCCGAACTGTACCGGTGGGTGAGCGGCAGAATAAAGTTGACCCTCGACTCCTCGCCTCTGTTCCCGCGACCGACCGCTCCTTCACCGCCTTCCTTTCCAGTCTCCCCGATGTACTCGCCGCTCGAGATCTCCGGCTCGTTATAGACGCGGTAGCGCACGCCAAGCGCGACAGTCGCGGAGTTGTCGTCCTCATCGGCGGGCACGTGGTCAAGGTCGGTCTGGGACCACTGGTAAATGCGTGGTTGAAGCGCGGGATCGTCACTCACGTGGCGCTGAACGGGGCCGCCGCTATCCATGACTTCGAGCTCGCCGCCTATGGCGGGACCAGCGAAGATGTGGAAAGCGGACTCAAGGACGGCAGCTTCGGCATGGCCGAGGAGACCGGAGCCGAGATG
>DATKJJ010000503.1:0-7963 GCA_035543695.1 Gemmatimonadales bacterium
GAACGGTCAGTATGTTCGGGTGCTGCAATCGGGCGGCGAGCCGGATCTCCTGCTCGAATCTTTCGGGGCCGAGGGCCGCCGCCAGGTCGGCCCGCAATACCTTCAGCGCGACGCGACGGTCGTGCCTGAGGTCGCGTGCGAGATAGACCGTAGCCATCCCGCCGCGTCCAAGCTCGCGCTCGATCGGATAGGTAGGCCCGACGACAGATTGCAGGTGCCCCGAGGGATCCGACATGAAGCCTTCTGTCTGAACCTGTAGCATACGATCCCGGAAGCAAGCGAACCAGCACTCCGGGAAGTCCCGGATCAGGCCGCCGGAGGCAGGCTAAATTGCCCGCCATGGCAACCAGCTTCGTCCCCAGTTCCCAGCCGTTGCGTTCCGATGTTCTGATCGTGGGAGGGGGCGTAGCGGGGTTGGCCGCGGCCGACCGCCTCGCGTCCACGGGACGGAAGGTGGTGCTGCTGGAGGCTCGGCCACGACTGGGCGGCCGGGTACATACCATCCTGGATGAGCCCACCGGCCACGCGGTCGAGTTGGGCGCCGAGTTCATGCAGGGACAGCCCCAGCCGCTTCTCGAGCTCATCGAAAGCGCCGGACTTACCCTCCACGAGATCCCGGAGTGGCACGAGCGAGCCAACCAGGGACGACGCAGGGACTTTCCCGACGTGGAGCGCCTGGTGGACCGGCTCCTGGGCTGCAACTCGGGTCGCCCTGACATTCCAGTGGCGCAACTCATCCGGCAGTGCACCGGGAAGTTCAGGCCGGATGAGCTCGAGGCAATGACCGGCTACCTCGAGGGCTTTCATGCAGCAGACCTGGAGCGCTTCGGCACCGCCGCGCTGGCGGACAATCAGGCTGCCGAAGAGGAGGACGCCGGACACATCGCGCGGCTGGCCGGCGGATACGGCCAGGTGGTGCAGCAACTCGCCCAGAATCTGAAGCCGGAGCTGGTCCAGATTCGCACCGGGGCGGTGGTCACTCGTCTCGAGTGGAAGCCGGGATCGGTTCAGGTGGAGGCGCGAACCACGGACGGAGAGGTCCTCCGAGCTTGGGCGGCACAGGCTGTTTTGGCGGTGCCTCTGACCACACTGAAGGCCAGCCGTTCCGCCGAGGGCGCCCTGTTTCCCGACCCGGCGCCGGCCGGCTGGCCCGAGGCGCTGGAGCACCTGGAGATGGGTGCGGCGCAGCACATTGTGCTTCGGTTCGAGAGCGCCTGGTGGATGGAGCAGAGCAAACCGCCGCCGGTGTTCCTGCACGGAAGAGGCGAGCCCGTCCCAGTCTGGTGGACCAGCTCACCGCCGGAGGTGCCGTTCCTGACCGGCTGGGCCGGCGGCCCCCAAGCCTTGCGGCTGGTGGGACAAACGGTAAAACAACTGATCCCGCTCGCTCTGGTGTCTGCGGCGCGGATATTCGGCCGGGAAGCCAGCCAGCTTGCCCGCGAGCTCCGAGCGGCGTATTCCCACGATTGGACCAGCGATCCGTATGCGCGAGGAGCCTACAGTTACGGCGGAGTGGGCGCTGCTCGAGCCCGGGAGCTGTTGCGAAGGCCGGTGTCCGGCACACTCTTCCTCTCGGGCGAGGCGCTGGTGGATGGAGGAAGAAATGCCACGGTGCCCGGTGCTTTCATCAGCGGCATTCGCTCAGCGGAGGCGCTGCTGCAGACCTGACCCGAGAGCGGTGGCGCGGGCGTCAGGAGAGATTTTCCGGTTCGACCGAAACGTCGGCCGCGCCGGTGTCGTCGTAGCGCACCTCGATCCGCCACGGCTGGCAACACACCGGGCAGTCCTCCACGTACTCTTGATGAGTACCACTTCCCGGGTCGAGCCCGATCTCACTCAGCTCCCCGCAATAGGGACAACGAACCTCCGCCGCCAGATCGGCGGTGCCGTCACCCAGAGGGAACTCCGCATCCAGATCGTCGTCGGGAATAATCATCTCAGCATGATACATGACCTGGCGGGCTGACGGGATTCGCGGGGCAACTCCGTGGGTGCTGACGCTGGTCCTGCTGGCCAGCCGGGTGAGCGTCGTCCCTCCACTCTCCGATCCGCTCGGTGGGCACCTCCCCGACTCCCTGCGACTCTCGGTCCCCACGCTCTATCTCCTGCTGGCTCCGCTCTTCACGCTCTGGGACGGGATCTCCATGCTGAGCATGAGCCGGCTGCACGGGTTTCTGGTCGGATTGGCCGGGCTCTACCTGATCGGGCGAATCGTGCGACATATCCGGGTTCGCCCGCCGCTGAAAAGCTGGAGGACGTGGGGCAGGGAAATCGGGGTCCTGCTCCTTTCGCTCGGAGGGCTGCTCGCGTTCATCGTCGCCGGCGCGATCTGGCATCGGCCGATGCTCTCGCTGACCGGCGTCCCCTGGGGCTATCAGGTGGCGGACTTTCACAGCCACACCGCCGCTTCCCATGACGTGGGCGACACCTGGATGTCCGGCTACGATCTCGCGGCCAACCTGCGCTGGCATGGGAGAGCGGGGTTCAACGTCGTCTTCATAACCGATCACAATGTGGTGAGTCGTGAGTCGCGAGAGGCGAGTCGGGAGTCGGGAGTCGGGAGTCAGGGGTCGAGAGGCGGGGGTCCGGGATTGGGAGAGGCCGGTCCCACCCCCTGCCCCGGCCTGGAGGTCAGCGCGTGGCGGGCACACATCGTCCTGCTGGGCGACACGCTGCCGATCAATCGCGCTCCTTACGGCGGGCTGGCAGGGCTGCTCACTTTGCTTCGTACCAGCGACTCCTCTTACGGATCCCGGTCCCTCGCCTCGTTGCCGGAGTATCGCCGGAACCACTGGGAGCGGCTGGATACCCTGATCGAGGCAGGGCTGGATGGCTTCGAGATCGTGAACGCATCGCCCAAGGCGAATGAGCTCACCCGGCCGGAGCGAGACCGGGTCATTGATCTCGCCCGAAAGAACGATCTGTTCGTCGTCGGCGTGAGCGACAGCCATGGGTGGGGTGCCACCAGCATGGTCTGGAACCTGGTCCGGGTTCCGCACGCACACTCTCGCCAGACCCTCTGCACCGCGATCCTGGCGCGCCTGGATCAGGGCTTTCCGGGGGCACAGATCATCGAGCGGCACCGGCTCCGGCCCGACGATCCCTGGCCCATGTGGCTCACCCCGCTCGGTGTGGTATGGGAAACCTGGCGCAGCATGGGACGGCCGCTGGCCCTCTCCTGGCTGGCCTGGATCTGGGTCGTGACGGGTTTACTGAATCTCTTGCGGAGCAGAGCCTTGCGGGCCAACATAGCACGTCGAGCTACCCCGATTCCCCCGGTAACGGATCGTTAATGACCAGAGCGCAATTTCTCGGAACCGGCCTGGCAGTCCCCGAACGAGTGGTCACCAACGACGAGCTGTCTCAGTTGATGGATACCACGGACGAGTGGATCCGAACCCGAACCGGTATCCAGGAACGTCGCTGGGTGCGCGAAGGTGAGACCGGAGTCGAGATGGCGCTGAAGGCGACGCAGCAGGCGCTCGACATGGCAGGGCTCGAGCCGGGCGACCTCGACGCGATAGTCTACGCCACGTCCAGCCCGGATCACTTCGCGCCCGGCAATGGGGTCTACCTCCAGCGGATGCTGGGGATCTCGACCATCCCCGCCCTCGACGTGCGGGCCCAGTGCAGCGGCTTCATCTACGCGCTGTCGGTAGCCGACGCCTGGATCAAGGCCGAACAGTATCGCCACATCCTGGTGGTGGGGAGCGAGATCCAATCCACCGGGCTGGAGCTGTCCAGCGCGGGACGTCACGTCGCGGTCATCTTCGCTGACGGAGCGGGTGCAGCGGTGCTCGGTCCCAGCGACAATGGGGCCGGCATCCTGGCCTTCGACCTTCACTCGGAGGGAGCCTACGCCGAGAAGCTCTGGGTAGATGCTCCGGGCTCCATGTACCACCCGCGGGTTTCTCCCGAGCAGATCGAGGCTGGGCGCCAGTACCTGGAAATGGACGGTAAAGAAGTCTTCCGCCACGCGGTGGTGCGGATGCCGGAATCGGTTAAGGCCGTGCTGAGCGCAACCGGAGAGCGGCTGGAGGATCTGAACCTGCTCCTGGCTCACCAGGCCAATCTCCGGATCTCGGAGATGATGCAGAAGACGTTGGGGCTGCAGGACAGCCAGGTGTACAACAACATCATGCGTTACGGCAACACCACGGCAGCCACCATACCGATCGCGCTGGACGAATGTGTGCGGGCGGGGCGGCTCAAGCGGGGCGATCTCCTGGTAATGACCGCGTTTGGATCGGGGTTCATGTGGGGGAGCGCGGCGGTTCGTTGGTAGGCGAAGGGGAGGACGAGGCTAAAACAAGAAGGCCCGACTCTAACCAGCCGGGCCCTCCTCCTAACCTTCCGTCCTTCCCCACTGCCTACTTGGTCTCTAACGGGTACTTTCTCAAATAGTACTCCTGATCGCGTGTGGCTCGGGCTCGGTAGAGCTGCTCCTCATCGTCATCGGCGTCGTGCACGAAGAGGTGCAAAGAGCCGGGCCAAAGTGTCGCCTGCAGTGACCAGTTAGTCGAGGGCGCGTGGAGCACCCACTGCAGCGCCCCGCCACCAGCATCCGTGAGATGGATCTCACTCGCGCGTTCCAACGGAACGCTGGACGGAATGCCCGCGATGGCGGCTTCGATCGGGTCCAGCTGCAGCTCGGCGTCGGTCCAGGAGCGGAACGTCACCTTGCCGTGCACTGGTGATTCGGTTTCCGGGAGCTCGAATTCAGCCTGCCATTCGCCGAGGAGATCCCATGCGTGATCCATGGGACCGATGTTCGGCACCACAACAGTTGGATGTCTAGGCATCAGTAGGCTCCTTCCAGGTGAAAGAGCTTAGCCAAGGACAACGAAAACGCCCGCGATTCGCATACCACAATGTTACCTGCCTCAATTTGCACCCTACTGAATCTTTCCCGTCCACGTTGCGTATTGTAACGCCAAGCACTGACCCTCTCTAGGACGGCTTTATGCTCGATCTTCTACTCATTATTACCGCCGGTGCCATCGGTTTCATCCTCACGCGCAATTTCGTGCGCCGCAGGCTCCGGTTCGTTGACGCGGTTCACTCTCCGTGGGCTCCAGTGATCACCGGGCTTCTGGCCGGTATCCTGGCCTGGCCCGCCGCCCTCCTGCCCTTCTTCAGCATTGTGACGGCCATCGCATTCGGGATCGGCACCGGTCTGGGTACCGCCAGCGGGGCCCGGGCCGTCCGAATGCAGTCGGGGGCCCGGCGGCAACTGCACCCCTGACCATAGTATGCTTTTTCGGGGGATCTCCCAATAGACTGGATCACAATTTCCAGGGGATCTATTTTCCCCTGATGACAACGTTACACTGTGCCCGGTGTGGGCAAGAACGCGAACGGATGGCGTTTCAGCCATTTCAGAACGAACTGGGCCGGCGAGCCTTCGATCAGATCTGTAATGTCTGCTGGGCTGAGTGGCTCAAGACCCAGCAACAGCTGATCAATCATTACGGATTAAATCTGCGGGAGCCTAAAGCTAAAGAGTTCCTGTTCAACAACATGGAGCAGTTTCTCTTTCCGGTGAGCAAGTAGCGAAGGGCTAGAACACCCGCCCCAACCGGAGAATCAAATCCACGCCGGGGCCGGCCGGCTCTAGATCCTCGGTCAAGCCCAGCCTCCACTCCCCTCCCTGATTCGTCCTCAGAATCCAGCCGAAGTCGAGCGAGAGCTCCCTGCGGTCCAGGGCAGGAAGAGTTGTCTCGTGATAATACGGAGAGTGGTAGAACACATTCGCGTACACCGACTGGTGCCCCCACACGCGCCAGCGCAGTCCGGAGGTGAGCGAGAGGAACAGCTCCCGCTGTCCTTCGGTCATGTCGCCGTGGGCGGGCGTGAAACCCAAGCCCAGACTCCCTTCGTAGCCGAGCTTGGGCGTGAGCGCGGCTCGCATTGTGTTGATGACCGAAAGGGAGGGGACACCTCGGCCGTACCCCTGGGGACCGGTTGAGGTGGGTAGCGTCATCGAGAAGACGCTCTGGACCTGGGAACCGGCACGGATCCCCAGACCGAACCTCAGGTCGTCGATGAAGAGATTTTGTCGCGAGCGGGAGACCGATCGGCCATCCGGCAGCGTCACGGTATAGAGAAACTGGTCTTTAGGGCGACGCTCCCGCTCGCTCATCCGGATGCCCAGCCTGCCGTGATACCAATCGAGGAAGCTATCGAGAAATCCGGCGTACGCGCCGCCGAGGGCCCCGTTCAGGGTGACAAACGTGCGGGGGCCGAGGTCACGGGTCAGGCCCAGACTCATCCGGAGCAGCTCGGAGTCGAGCACGTAATCGGCCTGGCTCAACCGGTTGTACTCGATGACGCTGGCGTAATCGAAGGAAAAGGCGGCGGTCCACCGGCCGGGCGCAGGGTCCCGGTAAGGCTGGTAATAGAGGCCGCTGCGCGAGCTCGCCATCGGATTGAGCGGCGAGAATTCCGGGAGTCCCTGGGCCACTGCGTTGGGCGCGGCAGCAAGCAGGAACCCGAGCAACAGTACAGGGATACCGGTGCGAGCCATCACACCGGAAGATAACGCGCTCTTGACAACGCTCCTCAGCGAGCCGTAGGTTCGACCCATGCTCTCCACCCAAAACTATTGGTTCTTCTTTACCGCAGCCGGCGAGGCGCGATGCCCGTCGGGTCCAGGTAGAGCGCGCTAGCGCATCACCGCCCGATCCATCGACGCCCCGCCCACGTTGGCGGGTTTTTTATTTCTCCTCTGGAGCAATCATGCGTGTGGCGATACAGGGTTCTCATGGATCTTTCAGTGAAGCAGCCGCCCGCCGGCGGTGGCCCGACCTCGAGGCCCTGCCCTGCCGTGAGGTGAAAGACGTGGTGGCTGCGGTGCGCGCAGGCCGGGCGGATGCCGGGTGCCTCCCAATCGAGAACTCCCTTATAGGATCGGTCACAACCACCTACGACTTGCTGCACGAGGCCTTCGGCGACGGAACGCTCCGGCTGACGCACGAAGTGCTCTATCCGGTGCACCACACCGTGATGGCGATCCCCGGCGCAAAAGTGTCGGGAATCCGCCGGGTGCTCTCCCATCCCGTCGCCCTGGGACAGTGCCGTATCTGGCTGGGCGAGCACCTGCCCGATGCCGAGCTGGTGAGCGCGTGGGACACGGCAGGCAGCGCGGAGCTCGTGGCGCAGGAACAGGACCCCACCTGGGCCGCCATTGCCGCCCGGCCGGCGGCCGATGCCCACGGTCTCATCGCCCTGGCCGAGCGGATCGAGGACGACCCGACCAACCAGACCCGGTTTCTCACCTTCACCCGCGCCGAGTCAGCAGAAACGTTACGCTCCGGCGGGACCAGCCGCTATAAGACCTCCCTCATCGTCCTGGTGGATCACAAGCCGGGCATGCTCGCGCTCACCCTGCAGGCCTTTGGCGCACGCGGCGTCAACTTGATGGCACTGCAATCCCGGCCCGAACGATCGGCGCCTTGGACCTACCGGTTCTACGTGGACGTGGAGGGGTCGGCGCAGGATCCGCGCGTCGCGGAGGCGCTGGAGGAGATCGAGGCGCTGGCCGCCGAGCTCATCATTCTGGGCAGCTACGAAGCCTGGACCGAGGGATCTCGGCTGTCGGCTCCCGTGCCGACTCCCGCGCACCGGGTGGAGAAACCGGCCGTTCCGCTGGTGGACCGACGGAGAAATCCGGAAGGAACGGTGGTGGCGGTGCGGGATGTGCGCTTTGGCGAAGGCTCGCCGGTGCTCATTGCCGGACCCTGCTCGGTGGAGAGCGAAGCGATGATCCTGGAGACGGCGCAGGCGGTCGCCCAGGCCGGCGGAGAGGTTGGCCACGTTCACGACTGCCTGGGCCTTATTCACCTGAATACTTGTGATCTTGAAGTCAGGCATCGGCGGCCCCCCGGGGGGAGGAGGGCCAGGACAAGCTGTACAACAGAGAAGGGGTAAAATAAAAAGGGCTTTTCTTCGCATCGCGTTCTCC
>DATKJJ010000504.1:0-2915 GCA_035543695.1 Gemmatimonadales bacterium
AGTGGAACCACGGAGAGGCTGACGTGCTGCCCGCGCGCGCTGAGTTCCATCCAGCGGACACTGGGGGGGCCGCCGGATGCAGGCCGCAACGCGCGATTCAGGCCGTCCGACATGGTCTCCAGTCGGCGCATGACGCCGCGAAGCTCCTGCAGCAGTTGTTCCCGCCGTTCGGTCTCCTCCGCCTGGCTGAGCCGGTCGGCAATGATCTCCACCGTTTCCCTGAGCGCGCGAAATGCTCCAAGTGTGGCATCGAGATCAAAGCCGAGACCCTGGTTCCAGATCGGGTCGGCGGCAAAGCTGTCCTCCAACCGGAGCTGTCCGCCGGGAACCGCCTCGAGTCGGTCGAGCAGCCGGAGGAACAGCGCCTCACTGGCCCGGCGCGCATCGGCGATCGCGGGCAAGAGTCGTTGCTGAAGCAGATCCAGGCTCGCCTGGCTCAGCAGGTCGGAGCGGCTCTGTAGCTCGTATGACAGAGTCGGAGCCAAACCCCGACCGTTGCGCTCGAAACGGCCCAGCAGCCGGCGCACGGCACGACTGCTCACCTGAATGCCGAGGTGATTGGCGGCGACATCCTCCAGGTGATGCGCCTCGTCCAGAATGAGCCGCTTGTAGGGAGGCAGGACCGCCGCCTCCTGCCAGTTGTCTGACGCCTGTCGGACCGACAGATCGGCCGCGAGCAGATGGTGGTTCACCACCACCACATCGGCTTCTGCCGCGCGCCGCCGGGCCCGGAAGAGGAAGCAGCGATCGAAATGGGGACACTTGAGGCGGGTGCAGAGATCCGGCTCCGCGCTCACTTCGTCCCATACCTCAGCGGTAGGGGTGACCGGTAAATCGCTCAACGTGCCATCAGCGGTGTGCCCGGCCCATTCGGCAATGCCGAGCAGCTCATCCAGCTTGTCCTGCTCGAGCAAGGTCCGCTGACCGGAGACGGCCTGATGCATTCGGGCCAGGCAGAGATAGTTCCGCCAACCTTTGAGCAGCGCGAAGGTCGGGGAGTACTCCTCCTCGGAAAGCGCGCGACGAAGCAGCGGAAGATCCTTGCCTACCAGCTGCTCCTGCAGGTTGATCGTGTTGGTGCTCACCACGGTCCGCTCGCCGTTGGCCCGGGCCCAGGCCAGCGCCGGCACCAAATAGGCGAACGACTTCCCCACTCCGGTGCCCGCTTCAAGCAGCTGAACCCCGCCGTCGTTGTAGCCGTCCGCGATGTAGGCGGCCATGTCTCGCTGACTTTGACGGTCTTCGTAGCGGGTGAGCTGCGCGGCCACCGGCCCATTTTCGCTCAACGCCTCGACCACATCATAGGCGTCGATCCGAACGACCGGCCGCTCTCGCGGCACCTCGACCACCACGTAGAGCTCGGTGGCCTCGTTGTTCAGGATGCCGAAGCCGACCCCCGCATCGTGCAGGTGGGCCGCCACGTTGAGATCGGCCACCGAGGGATCGAGTCGGCCGCTCGGGTGATTGTGGAGCAGCAGCTCGCCCCGGCGGGCGCCTGCGGGAAGCGCAAGCACCATCTCCACCGTGCCCCGCGCCACCACCCGCGCACCGGTGATCACACCGTCCCGATCTACCGTCGCGATGAAAGACACTTCGCGCCCTCCGGCGGCGGAGATTTCGCTCGCCAGATAGGCCCGGACTCCCGGGGCGATCCGCTCGCTCAAGTTTTGAGCTCTTTCTTCTTGGCAGCAGGAAACAGCACGTTGTTCAATATCAGCCGGTATCCGGGGGAGTGGGGATGCAGGGAGAGATCGGTGGGCACATCGCCGATCTGATGCTGGGGGTCCTCCGGATCGTGGCCTCCGAAGAACGTCCAGGTACCCTGACCGTGCTCGCCATGAATGTATTTGACCCAGGGCGCGCCGGGCTCCTCACCCAGGATCGTGACGCTGGGCTTCAGCGTCTTTCGAGAAAATGACGTGGTGAGACCGTAGAAGTCGGGAATGACCTGCCGGTGGCTCTGCACCAACATGGTGGCCACAGGATCGATCTTGGCGCTGAAGTTGAACAGGGTAAAAGATCCCAGCGGCTGGCGATGGTCCGGCGAGTTGACCTGGTGCCCGTCGATATCGGAGTACACGGCAATGGTCGGACTCAGCTCCAGCTCGGCGTTCTGAAAGGCGAGCGCGCGCTTCCAGTTCATCTTTGCGCTGGCGTTCGGGTCCATCGGGGTGCCGTCGGCGTAGGAGGCAGCGATGTCCACCTTGTCCGCTGCCAGCGCCAGATCGAGCGTCTCCGTGGCGGTACACATCGCAAAGAGAAAGCCGCCGCGCTCCACGAAGTTGGCGATCCCGATAGCCACCGCCTGCTTTTCGGCCGGTACCGAAACGAATCCCTGCGCCTGCGCCATGGCGCGGTTGCGCTCCACCATCTCCACCAGCCACGGTGCTCCCGCATAGTTCAGGAAGAACTTGGAATACTGGCCGGTGAAATCCTCATGGTGGAGATGGAGCCAATCGTAGTTCTTCAGCTTCTGGTCCAGCACCTCCCCATCCCAGATCTTCTCGAAATCGATCCCGGCGTAATTCAGCGCCATGGTGACCGCATCGTCCCAGGGCGGCGCGTTCGGTGGGGCATAGACGGCGACCTTCGGCGGTTTCTCCAGGGGAACGGCATCCATGTTCCCCCCCTGAAGGACGCCGCGCGTCTCCGCCAGACTCGCCTCGTCGATCGGCTCTACGGTCACACCTGCCAGGGCCGCGTCTCTGGCCGTGGCGGCATCACCCGGCAGGAGGAAGGATCCGTTTCGGAAGTTGAGAAACCACTCGGCCTTGGCCCCCCGTTTGAGGGCGCGATAGGCCAGGCCGTAGGCCTTGAGATGATCCGCCTGCGCGTCGTCCATGGGAACCAGCAGCCACGGCGCCGAGGCGTGATTGGCGAAGAGGCGCGCAGACAGCACTGGATGGAGGGCTGCC
>DATKJJ010000505.1:0-7480 GCA_035543695.1 Gemmatimonadales bacterium
GCGGGTGCTGGACGCGACGCGATGCATTTCCTATCTCACCATCGAGCAGCGGGGACCCATTCCTGATGAGCTGGCTGACCGCTTTCAGGGTTACGTGTTCGGGTGCGATATCTGCAACGACGTTTGCCCCTGGAATCAACGATTCGCTGAGCCCACGGAAATCGCGGAGTTTCTCCCCAACACTGAACTGGGGGCGACCGCGGAGCTGTTCGAGGAGATGGGCCCCGAGCAGTTTGCCAGGCGGTTCGGAGAGACACCGCTGGAACGTCCCGGGCTCGAGGGCATGCGGCGAAATTATCGGGCAGTGTTTGGAGCCCGGGTTCGCTCGGGCACGACGGGTTGAGCGCTCACCTGAAGCGGATGCTCCGCTACGACGTTTGGGCCAATGAGGCCACGCTGGGCTCGCTAACTCAGGGCCCTCCGCCGCCGCGCAGCTTGCGATGGATGAGCCATATCCTCGGTGCGGAGTTGCTGTGGCTGAGCCGGATGGAGGGAGTGCCCAGCAAGCTGCCGGTCTGGCCTCAGCTGACGGTGGAGCAGTGTCAGGCCCTGCTATCCGAACTGTCGAACGAGCTCGATCATCTGGAGCATCTCGGACCGCTGGACCGTCCCGTGAGCTACCGTAACTCCAAGGGAGAGCCCTGGACCAGCACCGTCGAGGAGATTCTCACCCACCTGGTGATCCACTCGGCATACCACCGGGGGCAGATCGCATCTGATCTGAGGAGTGCCGGACAGGAGCCGGCCTACACCGATTACATCCACGCGGTGCGTCAGGGCCTGATCGAATGAACGCGTCTCCAGGGCCAGTGATCGTGCTGGCCGGAGTGGCCCTCGTTCTGGTGGGACTTGCGGTTTGGTCTGGGGCTCTGGGTTGGTTCGGCAGACTTCCCGGCGATATCCGGATCGAGCGCGACTCGATGCGGATCTACATTCCGCTGGCATCGATGCTGCTGATATCGGCCGTGCTGACCCTCCTGATGTACCTGCTCAATCGCCTGCGCTGATCTTCCGACCCAGCTTCACCACCGCATCTACCAGCAGCTCGAAGTCGACCCGGCAGGTGCGGTGGTTGACGTTGGCACAGCGAATCGCATACCGCCCCTGCAAGACTGTGGCTGAGGGGAGGGCCAATCCGCTTTCCTGTAGCCGGAGCAGAATCTCCTCGTTCACAGCGTTGAGGTCCCCAGCTTCGGTTCGCTGCGGGACATAGCGAAAACAGACGACGTTGAGGGGAACCGGCGCAAGTAGTTCCAGCTCGGGATGGGCCTCGATCAGACTGGCCAGGTATTGAACCTGAGCCACATTCTGTTCGATCAGTCTGGCAATGGCATTCACTCCATAGGCCTTGAATGACAGCCACACCTTCAGCGCCTTGAAACCCCGAGTCAGATCGACACCGCGATCGGCGAAGGGAAATCCTCCGGCGATGGGGCCCCGTTTGGCCCCGCCCAGATAGCTCGCGCTGATGGCAAAGGTTGCGCGGTGCAGCTCCGGATTGCGGACCAGGAGACAGGCGCACTCGAACGGCAGGTAACCCCACTTATGCAGATCGAACCCGAGTGAATCGGCCAGCTCGATTCCCTGTACCTCCTCGCGGAGCTTCGAAGACAAGCGAAGCAGGGCACCGAAGGCCCCATCTACGTGGAACCAGATCCCTTCTTCCCGACAGAACTGCGCCAGAGCGGCAAGATCGTCTGTGGCTCCAGTATTCACGGTTCCTGCGGTGCCGATGATGCAGCAGGGCAGCGCACCGGCTGCCCTATCCCGGGCAACTGTCTCCTGCAGGACAGGGATGTTCATCCGGTACTCTTGGTCTATCGGCATCAACCGAAGCGAGCCCTTTCCCATGCCCAATAGCTCCACTGCCTTTTGGGCCCAGCCGTGCACCTCGGTCGAGCCGTAACAGATCAATCGAGGAGCGGCCCTGCCGGGTCGCGCATCCTGGAGACCCTCTTCGCGAATGTTGATCCCGATCCGCTCCAGCGCGACGTGACGTGCCACCGCCAGGCCAAGGATGTTCGCCATAGACCCACCGGTCACCATGAGCCCGCTTGCCGCTTCGGGGAATCCCATGAGTTCCGCGAGCCATCGTACCACCTGATGTTCAACCAGGGTCGGGGCCTGGTCGAAGCCCGCCAGGTGGGGATTCAATCCGGAAGCCAGCATGTCGGCCATCATCCCAAACGGAGTGCCGTTCCCCTGGACCCAGCCCCAGAAGCGCGGATGCAGGTTGCCGTTGGGATAGGGAAGAACTAGGCGAAGAAAGTCCTGGTAGGCTGCCTCCTCGCCTTGACCTTCCAGTGGCAGGGAAGTGTTCAGTGCTGACCGCACGTCCGGCGGCGGCGACCGCCATACCGCCTGATCCCGGATGGTCGAGAGGTGATCCAGCATATCGTCCACCATCCGGTGGGCCAGCGCCCTGAACCTGGACCATGCGGCCGGACCGGCAGGGTCCAGAGACTCCTCCAAGCTCTCGGTCACGAAGGGCTTACTCATGTCTTCTCTCCGCCTCAGTGCTGGATCAAGAGGGGCACGAATCGGCGGGGTGCGCCACCCGCTTCATGCGCTCAAAGTACCAGAACCTTATCATTCAACCATGGCAAACCCGTTGCATCGGCCTACGCCGGTACCCGTCGTCGCCACCCGTCGAACGCCGCAAGTCGAACGGCTCAAGCTCCTGACGCGGCTGTTGGACAATGCGTTCCAGATCCCCGGGACCCAATTCCGCATCGGACTGGACGCGATTGTCGGCATCATTCCTGGAATTGGAGACGCCATCGGTGCCGTGTTCTCCGCTTTCATCGTCTTTCAGGCTGCGCGGCTCGGTGTTTCTCGGGCGACCCTGACGCGAATGATGGGGAATGTGGTGCTCGATACCGTCATCGGGGAGATTCCCCTGCTGGGTGATTTGTTCGATGCCGGATGGAAGGCCAATACCAAGAACATGGCCCTGCTGGAGGCCCATCTCGATCGGCCAGCGGCAACCGGTCGGTCCAGCCGAACGATGCTGGTTTTGTTGGGAGCAGGTTTGCTGGTGCTGCTGGCCGGAGTCATAGCGCTTGGGGTTCTCGTAGCCGACCTTGTCGTCGTTCAAATGCGGTGAGTCGATGCCGACCAGTCCATCGTTGTACAGCGTTGCCATTTTCGTCCACGATATCGGTCGGGCAATCGAGTTTTACCGGGACAAGCTACGGCTGCCGGTTACCAAGCAGGGCTCGTTTGGTGCTGAATTCCTCGAAGGTGAAACCCACATCGGCGTACATCCCGCGGTCCACCCGGAGGCCCAGTCTCTGGTAGGGAGGCACACCGGCATCACCCTCTTCGTACCCGGACTGCTGCACTACTGTGGTGAGCTGCACGACCGCGGCGTTCGTTTTACCAAAGAGCCGACGCAGCAATCCTGGGGCGTCATGGCGATGGTGGCAGATCCGGACGGGAATGTGCTCGCCCTCTGGGAGGACAAGCTGCCGGAAGAGGAGGGAGCATATCACTCGATGGATCAGGCGGACGGCCTCGCCTGATCGCGCCTATGCCATAGGCCCGGGCCGAAACGGTGAGATGGTCAGAGCGCCGGGATGGCCACGAAAGCAGTCCTCCACGATTTGCCCCTGCTGCTCCATTCCGTACGCGCTGAAAGGTTTTCCTGGCTCCAAAATGTAGTGATAGGGACTGGAGCCGAGGCGCCCCCTTCGGTAGAGCAAGTCCCTGAGCTGGGCAGTTAGACCCCGCCCGAAATACCGCCAGAATCCCCAAGCCTGAAACTGGGCGCAATGCGTGAGCTCATGCGCCAGGACCGGCAGATGTTCCTCACTGTGGTCCGGAAGGAAAACCCGGTTGCCCAGCGCCACTGCTCGATTCCGGCTGAGCCGCAACACCACCCCGCGAAGCCGGCGGGCCCAGCCTGTGGCACTGGAACGGTAGAGGCGGATGGGTTGATGGTCGAGCAGGGAGGCTAAGGTTCCCAGAGCCTGCTGTTCCGAAGGTTTGAGGCGCGCCGCCGGCACAGCCTATCTCCCCAAGAATTCGCCGATTGGTGCGAGCGCCTCGATGTGGTCGCAAAAGATCTTGAACGTCGCGATGAGGGGCACCGCAATAAAAGCCCCGGGAACACCCCAGATCCACCACCAAAACACCAGCCCCACGAAGATCGCAACCGGATTCAAGGTGAGTCGCCGGCCGAGAATGAGAGGCGACACCAGTTGCGACTGAATGATGTTGACCCCGAGGTAGGCTACCGGAACGAGGAGGGCATGTCCGACCTGCTCGAAGGTAACCAGCCCTGCCAGCGTCAACAGAGCTACCAGCGCGGAGGCACCCAGATAGGGGACGAACTCCGCCAGCGCGGCCATCGCTCCCCAGAGCACGGGGTTGGGCATCTTGAGCAAGAACATGACGATGGCGACACCGAGACCGAGGGCGAGGTTGACCAGCGTCACGGTGACCAGATAAGTGGAGATCGAGGCTTCGGTTTCCCGGGCAATCGTGACAGCCTTCTTCTTGTCACGAAACTGGGGCAATACCTTGATCAGCTTCTGCAGAAACAGGTCGCCCGCAGCGAGCAGAAAGTAGAGGAGGATGATCACCTCGAACGCGCTGGCGATCAGGGTCTGGGTGGTGCCGAACAATCGTTCGGTGAGCGAGGGACCCTTCACCACCACTTCCGGCGTCTTGGTTCCTTTGTCCACCTTGGCAGCCTGCTCAACCTGCTCTGCTGTCTTGCTGACCTGTTCTACCGGCGTTCGCAACGTTCGGAGGCGATTTTCCGCTTCGCGCATGCTGGCCGGCAGCTTGGCCACCCACTCCCTTGCGGGGCCCACCAGGCCGTAGACCGCAAAGCCTGCGGTGCCCAACAAGCCCACGATCACCAGAGCGGCTCCGAGAGGTTCGGGAACCCGGGCGCGCTTCAGTGCGCGGATCAATGGACTCAAGAGAAAGTCGAGCAGGACGGCGAGAACGATAGGAAGAAAGAAGGCGCGGGCAAAATACAAAGTGTACATGGCAGCTAAAACGAACAGTCCGGTGATCGAGATCGAGCGGATTTCCACCCGCTCCCGCAGGGCTTCCCCCAGCTTTTTGATATCCGGTTGCTCGACGGTCCCACCGGCTGCAGGGTCCGAGACAGCCTCCGGCACCTCGGGTTCGAATGCAGATGTGCCTTCCGTCACCCTTGTCCCTCCGTCCGGCCCAGCAGTAGGTTAGCGCTCCATCTCAGGCGAAGTAGCCTTGCCCTCTTCTGAACGGAACTGAGCCGTATGTCTCGCCTTTGGCAATCGATCCTGTCGCTCTGGGCCTGGCTCGTGTTAGTACTATGCATTCTGATCTGGTTTCCGGTAATGCTCATTCTGCTGCTGGTGACCGGACCGTTCGATCGAGGTCGCTATATCGTTGGGTACGTCTTCCGTCGGATCGGGCCGGCAATGGCTACACTGAACCCGCTCTGGCGATTTCGCTACTCGGGAACCATGCCGCAGAACCCCCGGCATCCTTACGTGGTCGTCTCCAACCATGAATCGTTCGCAGATATCCTCCTGATCAGTCACCTGCCCTGGGAAATGAAGTGGCTCTCCAAGGCCGAGCTCTTTCGGATCCCGATCATGGGATGGATGATGTGGCTGGCCGGAGACATTCCCGTGAAGCGCGGCTTCGGTCCCAGTGCGGTCGAGGCCATGGAGCGCTGCCGTAAGGCGCTTCGGCAGAGAGTTTCTGTGATGATCTTCCCGGAGGGAACCCGCTCCAAGACGGCCGAGCTGCTTCCATTCAAGGATGGCGCCTTTCGGCTTGCGGTCGAGGCCGGAGTGCCCATACTGCCGCTCGCGCTTAGCGGCACGGGTACGGCGCTGCCCAAGCATGGCTGGCGTTTCGGGCAATCGGCAGCGCACCTGCGTGTGCTGGAACCAGTGGACACCGCGGGCCTCACCCTGGCCGATGTGCCCGCGTTGAAGGCGCGCGTCCGAGATCTGATCGTCCGAACCAGAGACTCGCTGGCCGCCGAGCGGCGCTAAGCTCTCCCCAGATCTCCCGGTGCTCGAACTCGGCCAACCGCTCCCGCCAGTGCCAACAGCGTGAGCAGGTAGGGGAACATCAGAAATAGCTGGTATGGCGCGTGAACCCCCAGAGCCTGGAAGAGGAATTGCAACGCCGTCGCCAGTCCAAACAGCAGTGCTGCCAGGGCGACTCCACCCGGATGCCAGCGACCCAGAACCACGATGGCGATTGCCAGGAAGCCTCGCCCGGCCGTCATCCGTTCCGCGAACGTTCCCACCTGGGCCAGGACGAGTGTGGCACCGCCGAGTCCCACAAAAGCCCCCCCGATAACGGTGGCTGCCGAGCGGATCAGCGTGGTCCGGACTCCGGTCGCCCGGGCCATGGCCGCCGCCTCACCGGTGGCACGCAACGCGAGCCCCACGCGCGTCCGGAAAAGCACCCACCAGACGAACGGCAGCGCAGCAAATACGAGGTAGGTGGGAACGGGCTGCTGGAAGAAGCCCGGTCCGAGCACCGGAATCCGGTACAGACCAGGAATCGGTAAGTCCGAGAAGGTGGGTATGCCGAGGCCCACACCTTGAGCGCCGTAGGCCTGACGGTAGATGGTCCCGGTCAGCCCAACCATGGCCAGGGTAATCGCCGTGCCCGTGATGATCTGATCCGCTCGAGCGCCGATTGCGAGGAGGGCAAAGAGACCGGCGGCAAGCATTCCCGCGAGGGCGGCCAGCGCTAGACCACCCCACGGCCCCCAGGTGGTTGCCCCGATCGCGGCGGCCAGGGCGCCGGCCAGCATGATGCCCTCGATCCCCAGATTGATTACTCCCGAGCGCTCCGTGATGGTCTCGCCGGTTGCGGCAAACAGGAGTGGCGTGGCCACCCGGACCGCTGCTGCGAGAAATCCACCCGCGAGCACGAGTGAGTCCATTATCCGGTTGCCCTTCGCATTGCCGGGCGAATTCTCCGAATGACCCGCGCGCTCATCCAGCCGCCTTTGGGAGTGGTCGCAAGCAGGGCGACGACGATGATCGCGGCCTCCACCACATACACTGCAACTGCCGGGATACCGGCGTCGCGCTGCATGGCTCCAGCACCTGCTTCCAGCGCCCCGATCAGCACTCCACTGAGCACCACACCGGCCGGATCCAGCCCTCCCAGCAGAGCAACGGCAATGCCGGTAAAGCCGTACCCCGGCGACAGGTTCTGAAACAGGGCATACGACACTCCGCTTACCTCGACGCCGCCGGCCAGCCCAGCAAGAGCCCCGGAGCAGAACAGTGCCATCGCTCCGACTCTTTGTGGATCCACTCGGCCGCTGATCTCCGCCGCACGTGGTCCCGCGCCCACAGCCCGGAGCCGGAATCCCCAGAGGGTGAAGTGAAAGAGGTACCAGAGCACCAGACCTGCAAGCAGGGCCAGGAAGAATCCGGCGTGAAGTCGGCTATCACCCAGCAAGGGAAGGCGAGCTGAATCTGGAATGGCGTCACTCTGGGGA
>DATKJJ010000506.1:0-7479 GCA_035543695.1 Gemmatimonadales bacterium
GACACGCGATTGGTCTCAACACTCCAACACGAAAATGATCTTTTTTCGAATTGGCGAAGACAACATAGGAAGAGTGGTTTCATCGCGCAAGAGGGTGGCAGTTATCCACTTACGTGAACATTTCGAACATTTTCAACAGCCATGTCAGAGACAGAAACCATTTGCCAGTGCACTGGGTTAGCTTAGGAAATTCGGGGGATGTGCGTCTTCGATCGTGAGGATTCCATGGTTCTATCACAGCGAAATCTCGGCAGTCAAGGATTAAAAGTCAGCGCGCTCGGCCTCGGCTGTATGGGGATGAGCCAGTCTTATGGAACGGCGGAGGAGCGGGACGAACGGGAATCGATCGCCACCATCCATCGGTCGCTCGAGCTGGGTTGCAGTTTCCTCGATACCGCGGAGGTCTATGGACCGTTCATCAACGAGGAGCTGGTGGGCCGCGCCATTCGGGGGAGACGCAACCAGGTCGTTCTCGCCACCAAGTTTGGATTCAAGATCGAAGCCGGAAAGATCACCGGGCTCGACAGCCGGCCGTCACACATCCGCGAGGCGGTAGAAGGCTCACTGCGCCGGCTGGGCACCGATCGCATCGATTTGCTCTATCAGCATCGGGTAGACCCTCAAGTGCCGATCGAAGACGTGGTGGGAACGATGGCCGATCTGGTCAATGAGGGTAAGGTGCGCTTTCTCGGCCTTTCCGAGGCGGGCGAGCGCACCATTCGCCGAGCCCATGCCGTGCACCCCGTCTCCGCGCTGCAGAGTGAGTATTCGCTATGGGAACGCAACCTGGAGCCCCGGATCATTCCGCTCCTCCGCGAGCTCGGTATCGGGCTGGTACCGTTCAGTCCGCTGGGGCGAGGGTTCCTGACTGGGACCGCCAAGCGGGCGGAGGAATATCCCGAGGGCGACTACCGCCGGGGAGATCCCCGATATCAGGGGGAGAATTACGACGCCAACATGCGGGCGGCATCCGAGGTTCAGGAAATCGCCCACCACAAGGGCGCGACGTCGGGGCAGATCGCGCTGGCGTGGCTGCTGCACAAGGGAAGCGACCTGGCTCCGATTCCCGGCACCAAGCGGAGGAAGTATCTGGAAGAGAACGTTGCGGCCGCCGAGCTGCGACTGAGTCCCGCGGAGGTGGCACAGCTCGATGCGGCACTCCCGCCCGAGAAGGTGGCGGGACCGCGGTACAACGAACAGATGATGGCCACGGTCGATCGCTAGCATGGTTCCGCTGTCTGTGCTGGATCTGGCCCCAATTCCCGAGGGCAGCGACGCCGCGGAGGCGCTGCGGCGCTCGCTGGATCTGGCGCAGCACGCGGAGCTCTGGGGATACCGCCGCTTCTGGTTAGCCGAGCATCATGGCATGCCGGGCATCGCGAGCGCCGCCACATCCGTGGTGATCGGGCATATCGCTGGAGGCACATCGAGCATACGAGTTGGAGCCGGTGGGATCATGCTGCCGAACCACTCGCCACTGGTGATCGCCGAGCAATTCGGAACCCTTGCCTCGCTCTTTCCCGGGCGAATCGATCTCGGGCTGGGCCGCGCTCCCGGCACCGACCAGCTCACCCTGCGGGCGCTCCGCCGGGACCCATCCGCCGCCGACAGCTTCCCTCACGATGTTGCCGAGCTGATGCACTACTTTCAGCCGCTTCAGCCGGGGCAGAAGGTTCAGGCGGTTCCCGGCGCCGGCCTCGACGTCCCGATCTGGATTCTGGGCTCCAGTCTTTACGGAGCACAGCTCGCCGCGGCGATGGGTCTTCCCTTTGCCTTTGCGTCTCACTTTGCGCCGGCGTTGATGGATCAGGCGCTGGATCTCTATCGGTCTGGATTTCGCCCGTCGGATCAGCTGGAGCACCCCTACGCCATGCTCGGCGTCAACGTGTTTGCCGCGGAGGAAGAAGAGGAGGCTCAGACTCTCTTCAGCTCGCTGCAGCAGGCGTTCATCAATCTTCGGCTGGGACGCCCGGGCAAGCTCCCGCCTCCCCAAAGACGGTATGCCGAACGGCTGGGCATGTTGGAGCGATCCATCCTGGAGCAGACTCTGAGCTCGGCGGTGGCGGGTACCGAAGAGACCGTCCTGAAAGGGTTGGACGCGTTCGCCGAGCGAACTGGCGCGGATGAGCTGATGCTTACCTCGCAGATTTTCGATCACCGGGCACGGTTGCGGTCGTTCGAGATCGTGGCCCGGGGGATAGGGAAAGAAAGGGCAGAAAAAAGGGGTGTCCCGGAGGACACCCCTTCTTTCCTGGGTCAAGATTCTTAGTCGTTCTTTTCGTTGTTCTTGCCTTTGTTCTTGGCTACATCCTGCCGGTTCTTCAGCGCCTCGTTGGGATCTATGCCGAGCTCCCGCCCAAGGCGCTTGGCCTCGTTGAAATTCTGCTCCAATGTGGGCAGGCCGGCGTTGACCAACTGCCGCACCTGGGCTGACTGGCTCGCCCGACCTTCCTTCTGCCAGTAGCTCGTCTCATCGGAGTACTGCTGGATCATGGTGGTCATGTAGGCTTTATCGAAGTTCTTGTCGCTCGCCTTCTTCAGGTTGGTGATCTTCTCCTTGTGCAGCGGGCCGAGGCCTTGGTGCAGCGTCATGCCGTTCTTTGAGGCCATCGCGGTCCACTGGTTCTGCAGCCCATTGTGATCGGTGATGGCCTGCTCGGCGAACTGACGGACCTGCGGGTTCTTGGATCTCTCCCGCGCCAGCTGGGCCAGCTGGATCTGCATCTGATTGTCCGAGTTCACCTCGCGAATGAATCCGGCATCGGCTTTGATGTCTCCATTCGCGCCGCCACCGCCGTTCCCGCCGGCATAGTTCCCGGTGGTATCGGCGCCGACCTGGCCACCGACCTGTTGGGCCAGGCTCAGATGCTGCTGCAGTACGGGGAGGCTATTGGTCGCCAGGGTACGCACCTGAGCGGAATTGGCCGACTGGCTCTGGGTCTGGAAGTTGTTCACGTCCCGCTGATGGGCGCGGATCATGAGGCTCATGTAGTTGCGATCGAATTCGGCGCCCGAGAGCCCCTGGAGCTTGTTGATCTGATTCTGGTGCCGAGAATCCATCGTAGGCGTGAAGCTCTGACCCCCGCTGGACGCAACGCTAGTCAGTTGATTCTCCAGGTTGTTGTGATCGGCCACCATCCGCTGGGCAAACTGCTTCACCGCCGGGTTGGAGGCCTTGTTCTGGGCGAGCTGCCCCAGCTGGATCTCCATCAGGTTGCCGCTGGCCGCCTCACGCACGAAGCCCATGTCGGCGCTGATGTCGCCCTGCGTGGTGACCTGCCCCGGCTGAGTGCTCACCGGAGGATTCTGCGTCGGAGATGTCGGAGTCCCTGTGGGATTCCGGTATGGCTGGGTGGCCACGGCCACTCCGCCGTTGGCGCCCACCTGTCCACCCACCTGCGTGGCCAGGGTCAGGTGCTGCTGCAGCACCGGCAGCGACGCGGCAATCATCTGCCGAGCCTCGCCCGACTTGGCCGACTGACCCTGACTCTGCAGGGTCGAGATGTCCTGCTGGTGGTGCTGAATCATCGAGGTCATGTACTGCTGATCGAACTGGGCACCGGAGAGCTTCTCCAGCCGGGAGACTTCGGCCTCATTCTCCTTGCTCATCCCGGGCTGAAAGTTGGTGCCGTTCTTGGAGACCAGGCCGGTGAGCTGGTTTTCCAGATTGGTGTGATCGGTGGCCATCTGCTGGCCGAACTGTTTGACGGCGGCATTGCTGGCCTTCTGCTGCGCCATTTGTCCCAGCCTCACTTCCATGATGTTGCTGCTGGCCATCTGGAAGATGAGCTTGCTGTCCTGGCTCAACTGGCTTATCTGCCCCTGCGCGTGGATCGGGGCGAGAGGCACGGCGGCAAGGGCGACTACCAGCCCGCTGGCCGCGGCCATCATTCTCGGTCCTGACATTCGACCTTCCTTTCGTTCAAGTGCTCGAAACGCCCGCGCCACTCGGCGCCAATTCCTTTGGATACCGGGGTGAGGATAGGGCTCGGGACCTTTCTGAGATGTGATGGCAAGCACCACGTTCCCCACCTTCGGACGCAGCGGTTCTAGCAACTCCCAGACCAAAATCGGGCCAAACGGGGCAAGTCGTTGTGACGCGGGTATATGTGGTCAGCTTACGGCGCTCCCCATAAACCCCGAATGCTCTCCTCTCTCCCTCCAGGCCGGATTAGTGTCACCTGGCGAGTACAGGTGACGTTTCTATAGTTCTAGACCGTGCCTTTGGGTTCAGGCGCCTGACTTCCATCCAGGGATGCCCGTGGACTCGACGCTCTCCCGGAGAGAACTGCTCAGACAGGCAGCGGCTGCGGCCGCGGCGATGGCCTTCCCCACCCCGCTTCTGGCCTGCCGCCGGAAATCGCGCCTGCACGGTCCCGGCATGGCGGACACCGATCAGGAGCGCCTGCTCTCCTGGACCGGCCATCTGCGTACCGAGGGGCTCACCAAGACCCAGCTCCCCCTGGGCGCGCGTGTCGGCCGCGTGGGCGAGCTGGCCGGCGGCAGTCCGTACGTCCCGTTCACGCTCGAGGCGTATCTCGAGCACGGTGGGGCCCCCTCAGCTGAGCCGCTGACTCTTTCCCTGACCCGGTTCGACTGCGTCACCCTGGTCGAGGCGTGCCTGGCGGTAAGCCGGGTAGCGACCACCGAGCAGCCGGCAAGCTGGGACCAGTTTGGGCGCGAGGTGGAGCGGATGCGCTATCGCGACGGAAAGCGGTCCGGCTACAGCTCCCGGCTGCACTACTTCAGTGAATGGATCACCGATGGAGCGCGGCGCGGTCTGGTGAGAGAGATGGGCCCGGAGCTGGGCGCAGCCGAAGATAGCCGTCCGCTTCGATTCATGACGGAGCATCGGGCGAAGTACCTGGCCTTGCACGATGACAACGTATTCCAGGAGATCCAGCGCATCGAGCGGGGCCTGGATGGCCGGCCGCGCCATGTCGTACCCACCAAGCAGATCCCCGCGATCGTCGACCGAATCCAGACCGGCGACGTTCTGGCTTTCGCCACCGAGATTCCGGGGCTGGACGTGACTCACTCGGCGCTGGCATATCGGGATCGGGAGCGAGTACTGCGGGTGTGCCATGCACCTCTGTCCGGAGGGGTAGTAGAAATCACCCGAACAACGCTTCCCGAGTATGTGGCCGCTATCCGTCGGGCTAGCGGAATCCTGGTGGCCCGGCCGCTTCGCGGCTGACGCCATGGTTACCTTCCGAAACTTCCGCCAACCCCGTTAGCGCCGGCCTGCCGCATGATCGTTCATCTTCTCGATGGGACCTACGAGCTGTTCCGGCACTTCTACGGCCTGCGCCGCTTCACCAAGGGCACTGACCGGCCGTATGGCGCGGTGGCCGGCGTGCTCCACACGGTGCTGCAGCTGATCGAAACCGGAGGCACCCATATCGGGGTGGCCACCGATCACGTTATTGAGTCCTTCCGCAACGACCTGTGGCCCGGGTACAAGACCGGTGCGGGGATCGAGCCCGCCCTGCTCGCGCAATTTCATCCGTTGGAAGAGGCGCTGATGGCGATGGGTGTGACGGTTTGGCCCATGGTCGAGCTGGAGGCGGATGATGCGCTGGCGTCAGCCGCAACGATCTCCGCGGCGGACGAGGCGGTGGAAAAAGTTTGTATCTGGACTCCCGACAAGGATCTGGGGCAGTGCGTCCGGGACGACCGAGTGGTCCAAGTGGACCAAAAGAGTAAGAGCATCAGGAACGCCGCCGGGGTTCGCGCGAAGTTCGGGGTTGATCCGGTGTTGATTCCCGACTTCCTCGCCCTGGTGGGCGATGCGGCAGACGGCTACCCCGGCATTCCGGGGATCGGGAAAAACACGGCCGCCCGGCTGCTCAACCAATACGGGCCCATCGAGGACTTTCCCGCGACTGTTTTGGGCGAAAGAACGGAGCTGGCTCTGCTCTTCAAGCGTTTGGCCACCTTGATCAGCGATGCCCCGCTCTTCTCCAGCGTGGAGGAGCTGCGGTGGCGGGGCCCGACCGCGGGGTTCGCCGCCATGACCGAGCGGTTGAAGGAGGGTCGCCTGCTGGAGCGGTCGCTCAAAGCCCAGGTTGCCTAGCTACCCTTGTCGAATCTGGGGACGCCCGTTCGACGCGGATATGGGAGGCGCGGAGGCGGGGAAGCCGGGAAGACAGCGGCAACCACATCGAGAGGATAACACAATGCGTTTCATGGTGATCGTCAAAGCCGACAAGAGCACCGAAGCGGGAGTGCTGCCGAGCAAGGAGCTGCTCACCGAGATGGGAAAGTTCAATGAGGAGTTGGCGAAGGCTGGTATAATGCTGGCCGGCGAGGGTCTCCAGCCGAGCTCCAAGGGCTCGCGGGTCAGATTCTCGGGCAACAAGCGAACCGTCGTCGACGGGCCCTTCTCCGAAACGAAGGAGCTGGTCGCCGGGTTCTGGCTCTGGCAGGTGAAATCGAAGGAAGAGGCCATCGAATGGCTCAAGCGGGCGCCGTTCCGGGAGGGAGAGGTCGAGATCCGTCAGGTGTTCGAAGCGGAGGACTTCGGAGCCGATTTCACTCCCGAGCTCAGAGAGCAGGAGGAGCGAATCCGCCAGCAGGTAGCGACCAAGAAGTAACGCCTCGATGCTGCTGGCCTCGCTATGGGGCCAGCAGCGCCATGGCGGCCCGCTTGGTGGCGGTCCAGCCTGCCTCCTCCTTCTCCGGGTCGGCCTCGTTGGTGGTGTTGAGCACGGTGACGATTGCGGTGCGGGTGTCCGGCCTGAGATAAAAGAACGAGCGAAAGTTGGCTTGGTCCCCAGTGTGTCCCACCAATCGGTTATGTCCCCGCTCGAAAATGAAGAATGAGAGTCCCACGGCACCGGGTATGTCGTCCTGGGCGCCGGTGGGTACCACCACTCGCCACATCTCCTCGAGCGAAGAGCGCCGAAGAACTGTCTCGTAGCGGTTCGCCAGCGCGGTGTCTCCCCGGCTCGCGCCGGTGAGAAAGCTCAAATAGACCGCCAAATCAGTGAGGGGCGCGTTCCAGCCGCTGTTGGGAATGGTGACCCCCGGATCGAAGTCCGGGCCATTTCCCTGGACCCGGACTCGATCTGAGCTGTCCCGCCGGACCGTGTAGTTGTGCGAGCGCCAGTGGGCGAGGTGATGCGGCGTGGTCCCGAAGTAGCTCCAGCCGAGCCCCAGGGGCGTCCAGATGTTCTTCTGGATGTAGCTCTGGTACGGATCTCCGGTGAGCTGCTCGATGACCCGAGCCAGATATATGAACGCCGGATTGCTGTAGCCGAACCGGGAACCCGGCCGAAAAATGATCTCCTGATAGGGCATCATCGACACCAGCTGCTCCCAGCGGGTCGGCTCGAACGGCTCCCAGGGCAGGCCCCGCCTGTACGGCCAGGTGGGATCCTGGAAGCCGGCGGAGTGGGAGAGGAGCATGCGAATGGTGATCTCATCGATCGACCCGAAGCTGTCGTGGACCTGCCGCAGCTCCGGCACGTAGCGGGT
>DATKJJ010000507.1:0-9222 GCA_035543695.1 Gemmatimonadales bacterium
GTCCGATCCGCCCAAGCTCATGAGTGTGTTTACATCGGCCCGGGCCGGAGGAATGGGATTCTTGCCCAGCAGGTGGCCACACACCTCGAGCAGGCTGCGCGCGCCGCAGACCTCCAGTCCTTCGACCACAGAGGCCTCCGGGACGTTGGCGTGAGGAACCAGAATGCCGCGGAACCCGGCCGACCGCGCCGCCAGAGCCATGGAGAGAGCACCGCGAACGGGGCGCAGATCTCCCTCGAGCCCCACCTCGCCCAGCACCATGTGTTGCTTGAGGCCGTCTTCAGGGAGTTGACCGCTGGCCACCAGAATACCGAGCGCGATGGGCAGGTCGAAGGCCGAGCCGTCTTTGCGAATGTCGGCGGGGGCGAGGTTGACGGTGATGCGACGGAGGGGGAAACAAAAGCCCGCGTTTACCAGGGCCGCACTGACTCGTTCCCGGCCCTCCTTTACCGCGCCGTGGGGCAAGCCGACTGTCGAGAAAGAGGGCAATCCGTTGGTAATGTCCACCTCGACATCCACCGGATAGGCGTCGATGCCGAGGACCGCAGCAGAACCAATTCGGGCCAGCAAGGGTCGGAAAACGTTATAAGGAAAGAGGAACCGCAAGCTAGACCGGGTTCGACCGGGGCCGGGTACCCCGGTGGCGCAACTATGGACCGATTCGTGCAGCAATTTTCAGTCGGTGTCGGTTTCGGCGCCGCTCAGACCCGTCCGGCGGAGTACCCCCCAAGCCCGCCGCCGCGACGAGGTGCTCAGATCCGGAGTCATCCATGAGTCGGTGGTTCTGCGCTTTCCTTCTTCTGGTGGTGGGTACCGGCGCCTGCGCGGCGCCGCGGGCGGCCGGCGCGCCGCTGGCCCCATTGGGCCGTTCCTGGGCGGTTCCGACCCTGGGCCTTTACCAACAGTGGTGGGAAAAGACGGTCGCCTGCTCCGGCAAACAGGGGAAGATGACCGACGTCGCCTTCTATGCGGTGGATGCTCCGAGCGGTGCAATCGAGCTGAACGGCGAGATGGCCCATGCCTGGTGGGTGCGCGAGGGCAACCGGATTTACCTCCCCGCCAGTGCGCTGGGTGAGGAGTGGCTGGTCCGCCACGAGATGCTTCACGCGCTGCTCCAGCGCGGGAGCCATCCGGCCACCGTCTTCGTCGAGGCGTGTCATGTTGCCTCAGCAGCAGTGTGGCGCGACTCCACCCTGACGGCGGATCCCGGGAATCCACACGGACGTTAGGCTAGGGCGGCCTCCATCTTGCTGCCCTTTGGTGGTGACTTCTGTAGACGGTGTTTCCCATCCTTCAGGGGGATGCATCCAGCAGACCTTCTCGCAATTCGCGGGAGCTAATCGGCATGAAAGGACCCTCCGCTAAGGCCCGCTGGGGCGGGCTCATAGCGATCCTCGCACTCTCCATTCTGACTGGAGGATGGCTGCTTCGCCGAAAAGCAGCCCCGGAGGGTACCGTCTACCAGCAGGCCCGCCTCTTCGAAAACGTCGTCGGCTCCATCCACAGCCACTACATCGATTCCATCGGCGAGGGCGACCTCTACCAGACCGCCGCCAAGGCCCTGGTTGCGTCCCTGCACGATCCCTACGCCGAGCTGCTTACCAGGGAGAGCTACCGCCAATATCAGCGGCAGATGTCCGGCACCGAGGTTGATGTCGGGCTGACCGACGGAACCGGCCTGGGGAGCGCTCGGGGCGCCTTTGCCCCGGGCGACGTCATCCTGAGCATCGATGGTAAGAACACGGCCGGGTGGTCGGCCCGTCGGCTGGAAGAGGCCCTTGCGGGTGGCACCGGAACCACGGTCACCGTTCTGGTTCGGCCCTGGGGCTCGAGCACGCCCGTGCTGCGGCGACTCACCCGCACCGTGGTTCACGTCCCGGCCGCGTCCGAGGGCGTGTTCCTGGGCTCTGGGGTCGGCTATATCGAGCTCCGCCGCATCAGTGACGGAGCGGCAACCGAGCTGCGCCAGGCGATCAACCGACTGGTAAACGAGGGAATGACGTCACTGGTGCTGGACCTTCGCGGCGATCCCGGCGGGCTGATCAATGAGGGCGTCAAGGTGGCGAGCCTGTTCCTCCGCCCGGGCGACACAGTGGCCATCTCCGAGGGACGCTCACCCGAGCACTCGAAGGTGTATCTGGCCGGTTTGTCCGGCGGATGGCACGACCTGCGTGTGGCGCTGCTGGTCAATCATGGCACCGCCAGCTCCGCGGAGCTGATCGCGGGGGCGCTGCAGGATCACGATCGCGCCGTTGTGCTGGGCACGCCGAGCTTTGGCAAAGGCGTGCTGCAGACCACCTACCCTCTGGGCGATGAGATCGCGATCAAGCTGACCACGGCCCGCTGGTACACCCCGAGCGGCCGTACGGTGCAGCGGCCCCGCCCCGACGGGGAAGGGGCGGTGGGCAATCGGCCACCGTCGCTGATGCCGCGGCTCTTTCACTCGGATGCCGGACGCGCCATTCCGGACGCCAGCGGCATCCTGCCCGATCTGACCATCCGCGGAACCCCACGATCCGACGCGGAGCGGGCACTGCTCTCCGCCCTGGGTGAAGACATCGCGCAGTTCCGCGGCGTGCTGTCGGACTACGCTGAAGATGTCCGCAAATCACCCGAGGCACCGAAGTTCCAGTCGTTCCGGGTTACCGACGAGATGCGGGAAGACGTGTATCAGCGGCTGCAGCAGATCGGTCTGGAGCTTCCCCGCCCCACCTATGACAACGCTTCGGCCTATATCGACGAGCAGCTGGGCTATGAGATCACCCGGGCGGTCTTCGGTCCCGTTGCCGAAGCCCGGCGCCGCGCCTTGTCCGACCGGCAGATGCAGACCGCAGTGCGGCTGTTGCGGCGGGCCCGAACTCAGGATCAGGCGATTGCAATCGCTGCGGCCGAGCGGGCTCGGGGAATGGCGCGCTAGACCTGAGTCCGGACGGTGACTACCGTCCCCTCGCCCTCCGTGCTCTCCAGCTCGACGCGACCACCCCAGCTCTCCACCAATCGCTTCACGATGGCCAGACCGAGCCCGGCGCCGCTCGTGGTGGTGGAGAATCGCGGCTCGAAAACGCGGGGCACCAGCTCAGCAGGAATCCCGCTTCCATTGTCAGAGACTCGAACGATTCCGGGTCCGGCCCGCACCTCCACCACCGACGCGCCGGCGTTTCGGGCATTTTCCAGCAGATTCAGCAGAACCTCCTTTACCTCGTCCCGCCGGGCCGCCCCGACGGCGTTTGGTTCGGCCGTCAGTCTCACCGAGCAGGCTTCCTCCGACAGTCGGTAGAGCTGCACCACCTCTTCCGCCGCGGAGCCGAGATCTATCTTCTCCAGCGCCTGGTCTTGTAGCGCCGGGGCGGCAAACCGGCTGAAGGCCCGGGCGATGGTGTCGAGCCGGTCGATTTCCGCCAGGATGCGATCCGCAGTCTCGTCCAGCGTCCGGTCAAAGTCGGTGCGGCGGTCCCGGTAGACCCGGCGAAGGTGCTGCATGCCCAACCGCATCGGCGTGAGCGGATTCTTGATCTCGTGAGCCACCTGGCGGGCCATTTCACCCCAGGCGAGTACGCGCTCGGCCCGGGACACCTCGGACACGTCATTCAGCGCGAGCACTGCCCCTCGGAGTTGAGGACCGAGGGAGGCCAGCTGCAGCGCAACCCGGCGTCCCCTCACATCCAGCTCGACTGATCCATCGGTATTGGCATCCACCAGGAAGCGGCGGACTGCGTTGGCGAGCGGGCTCCACTCCGAGCCGAGCCGGTCAAGGAAGGGTTCGCCTTCCTGAAGGTCCACCCCGAGCAGATCCACCGCTTGGACATTGGCGATGAGCACGCGGCCGGCGGGATCGACCGCGACCACTCCCGTGGCAACGGTTGCGAGCACGGTGGCCGTTCGCCGGCGTGCGTCCTCCAGAGCGTTCTGGCTGGTACGGATGTCTGCTGCCATGCGCTCGAAGGCGGCGAACACCGGCTCGAACTCGAGCGGCGGACGCTCCGAATGGGATGGCATCGGCAGGCCCTTACCCAGGGCCAGAGCAGAACGACGGAGATCGGCCACCGGACGCGATAGCGTGCGGGCTGCGATCTGCGCGCCGGTCAGCGCAGCGGCCACGCCGGCCAAGGTCGCCAGGAGGAGAACTAGGGCCAAATCCAGCTGGCGGACCCCGAGTGACACATCGTCGGCCAGCTGGGGCGTCGCCAGCACGGCCATCTCATCCGGAGAACCGGGCCGTACCACCCGATATCCGATCCTTTCCGCCAGCTCGGGGATGAAACCTTCGCGGGTGACCTCGACGTCCCCCTCCAGCGCCAGCCGCGCAAAAGCCCGGGGATCCATTAGTTGGCCCATGATGCCGAGATCTTCCAGAATGCCGTTGCTGGTTCCGGTCAACACTCCGCCTTGATACAACGCCAGGTCGGCATCCAATCGGCGGCTTAACCGAATCAGGCGATCAGGACGGGGAGTCTCGGTGCGGAATGCGCCGCCTCCGGCGACGACTGCGTCCCGCAGGGTTTGAGTGATGAGCAAGTCCCGGCTCCGCTCCACCTCATTGCCCAGGCGAACGAAGCTCCAAGCGGCGAAGCCGACGGCCGGCACAATGAAGAACGCACCCAGGGTGAAGGCCAGGCGCACCCGGAAGGATCGGCCAAGGCTGCGCCAGCGCGGCGGGGCCGGCCTCACCCCAGCCACCAGTTCGGCTAGGAACCAGAGGAGCGCGAGCGCTGCGGCATCGAGCAGAACCACGAGCACGCCGCGGACGAAAAGCGGGACCGGAGCCCGCAGGTCCACCGTGGCATGAACCACCCGGGCCGTTCCCGTCAGCATCAGGGGGAAGTCGCTCCGCAGAACCCAGCCTTCCCGGCGCCAGCGGCTTGGAGGCGGCGGCTGTGCTGCAGGTGAGGGCGAGAGGGATAGCGTGTACAACGGAACACTGCGGCGGGATGGATCGAGCAGCCGTCCGAGTCGCCCGGGCAGAACGAGCTCCGATCGCGGCGCGACCAGCGCAGTCATCACCTCCTGGGGGGTGAGTCGAACCAGCAGGAGGTTGTGCACTCCGGGGGTTCGGAGGATCTGCGTTACCCGAATGCTGTCGGTGGGAGGGAGACTCCGGACTGCGGCCGCCAGGAGCGAATCGGGCACATCCAAAGATTCGAGCACCAGCTCGTCCCGCAGCTCGCCCGACGGGGACCACAATGCCAGGTTGGCCGGATACCCCTGGCCCTCCAGGGCCGAGCCATGCCAGATGGCGTACAGCTCTGACGCATTCACCGGCGGACGCGCGCGCCACGCCTGCTCGCCGAAGCTTTCCAGCAGCGGTACGGCCAGGGGGTCAGGTTCGTCGCCCAGACGAGCTACGTCGCGCTGGGCAACCTGGATTCGGCCCGAGAGCTCAGCCCCCCAGGTTACCAGCGCCGCCGAGCTGCCGGCGACGAGGGCGATCCCACTGATCGTTGCCCAACGGGGCGCCGGCAGTGTGACCAGCAACAGCGCTGGAGTCCAGAGGAACGTGTACCAATCGGGCCAGGCCCCCCGGGGACTCCAGACGTACATCCCGATCACGGCAGCCGCGAAGGCAATTCCCACCCCGGCGATGATGCGCCAGCGAGTGTGACTCTCGGGTCCGTTCCCCCGAAACAACGATGCCGCCAGCACTATCAACGCGGACGCCGCGACCAGAAGCGTGAGCTGCCAGGTCAGCCACAGTGCAACCGAGACGCCGTGGGCGGGTGGAGTAATGCCCTTGCCGAGATCGCTGATGAGGTAGGGCGACGCGAGCAGCAGAATCGCCCCGAACAGAACGCCGTACCAGCGGCGCGGCAGGCGTCGTCGCCAGAGCCAGATCCCAGCCATCGTCAGCAGAACGCCGGAGAGCGCCAGGACTCCGGCCGACGCCGAAAGAGGCCCCAGCAGCGGCCGAAAGAATGTCGCCGGCGAGAAGAGCGGTTGCAGTCCGAGCGCGGGTCCGAGCGGTGCGCGGGCCACCAGCCACAGGACCAAGCCAAGAAGGAGGAATCGCTCGAGCGCTCCTGTTGCAGTGCCGAGCGCCACGATCAAGGTCAAGAGAAACAACCAGAGGAGAGCATGACTGGTTCGGAGAAACACCAGCTCCTTGGCCGCGCCCTGCTCCGGTGGGATAGGCTGAACGCTGAAGAGCAGCCGGGAGCCTGAGGTCGTGGGCTCCTCGTAATCGAACACGTCGGCACTCTCTGGCGCGGTGCCGGAGGGATACACCGCGAGACCAACCTCGGTCCGTTGCCGAAACAGCTCGGCCAGGCTTCGGTTGCGATCGGGGACGGCTGGATGGGCCCAGATCAACACGCCAGCCACGGCGCTGCGCCCCTCGGCCGAGTGGCGCCGGGCCTCCAGCACGACGTAATATCCACTCGTCCGAGCAGCGAATGAGTCGCCGTCCGCGCGCGGGAGGAGCCGGTGCCGGCCGGCCCAGGCCCAGGGCTCGCCGGAGGAGTCGAACACCGTCACGCTCATTTCCGGTCCGGCCGAGGGCACCAGGCGGCCCAATTCCTTCAGCGCCGCGTCCTGGGTCCTCGCCGGACTGGCAACGGCGGATTCGGCCAGTCGCTCGGCGCGATGCAAAGCCGAATGGAGATCTGCCGCGAGATGCTGCGAGGCGGCGGTGACCCGTTTCTCTCGCTCCTGGGGCCAGCGGGTCTCGATGGCTCTGATTTGCCGGTGGCCGAGGCTGAGCGCGGCTGCCACTCCGGCCAGCAGGATGAGGAGCGCACGCTGACGCCACCCCGACAGAGGCCATAGCAGCGCCATTTCCGCCCCGACCGAGATCCAGGCAACCCACAGCCAGAGTCCGCCCGGCTGCCGCAGCCATTCGGCCACAGCGACTCCGGCGGCCACCACGACCAGAACCCAGAGCCGCCCGCGATGATTCAAGAGCGACACCCCTGGCGGTTGAAGGACATGACGCCCGGCGCGATCACCGAGCGGCTGCTCGAGCGCCCAACCCTGATCGTGCCGGTGGGAACGACGGAGCAGCACGGTCCCCACCTCCCGCTGGGCTGCGATACGATCATCGTGGAGCGATTAGCCGACGATCTGTCGGAGAAGTTTGGTATCGCGCGCACTCCCACTGTCGAGTACGGCGTGCATGCCACGGCCCGGCCCTACCCTGGCGGGGCCGCGCTCAGACGTCGAACACTTCACCGGGTCATGAACGAACTTATCGAGTCCTGGGAAGAGGGGGCAGGCGTCCGCGAGTTCTTCATCATCACCGCGCAGTCGAGCGAAGCACACCTGGAGGCGCTGAGTGCCATCCGGACCGACGAAGCCACGGTGCAGGTGGTCGACATCTTCAGCATCGAATTCGGCGCTCTTCTGGAGCGGCCGGCGCCGATCCAGGGTGGCGAGCTGGACACTTCCCTGCTCCTCTTTCTGGCTCCGCAGCTGGTCCACATGGAGCTGGCCCGGGACTTCGATCTATCCCCGGAGATGTTATCCCGATACCGCCCCGGAGACAGCCGGCACCTGCCGCCGGGCTCCCCTGGATCGGTGGGTTATCCCAGTCTGGCCAGCGCCCAGAAGGGTGAGCGCCTGTATAGATTTATCGTCGACCGAGTCAGCACCTGTCTAGAGAGTTCCTGACGAACGGAGAAGCCATGCGCCTCGCCGCGGTTCTGCTCGTGCTCCTGCCGGTCACTTCAGCCCGCGCTCAGGATTCACTTGAGACCAAGCTGGTCATCCAACAGGGAGCCCGAGAGATCGGTCGAGAGGCATTCACGCTGACTCAGGGTCGGGGGCGAGGCGCTCCAGGCACCAGTATCCGGGCCACTGCAGCCTATCCGGCCAACAGCCCCAGGCTGCGACTGTCCGCCACGCTCGACCGCACTCCGGAATCGGCTCTGGCCAAGTTCCAGCTCGACGTAGAGGGGCCCAATGGACCGACGGTGATTCTGGCGGCCGGCTCCGGCGCTCGGCTGATCATTCGCACCGTCGCCAGGGGTTCCGAGGCAGGCCGGGAGCTGCCCGGTGGCCCGGATGTGGTGCTGCTCGATGATCAGGTCTTCTCGCTCTACAGTGCGGTAGCGGATCTGGCCACCCCTGCCGGCAAACCGTTGACCGCGGTCTTCCCTCGAACGGCCCGGCGGGCATCCTTCGTCGCGCGGCGCGAGCCGGGCGGTGCCGCCGGCGCCCGGGTGACGCTGACCGGCGACATCCGCGGCACGTTGAGCACCGACGGCCAGGGCAGGCTGCTTCGACTCGAGCTTCCCGAGTCTGGCACCATCGTCTCCCGCGCTCAGGACTGACGGGCGAAGCCCGGCTCCGTTTTCTTCATCGTCCCAAGTTGAAACCAGCCCGGCGGGGCTCGCGTACTACATCGGTCATGATCTCATCCCCAGACCACCACGCCGTCGCCGCGCTGGAAACCGCGGTTGGACGCTCGCTTCGTCATTAAGGAACAGACATGCTGCGAAGAACCCGGATCTGGCTCATTGTCACAGTAGTGGTTCTGGCAATCGGCGGCGTGGTGGCGTTCCAAGTTCATAAGAAGAGACACGCCGGTACCGAGGTGAGGCTGGAGCAGGTGAGCCGTCGAGACCTGGTGGCCTCAGTGACCGCGAGCGGCAAGATCGAGGCGAAGACGTCCGTGGACATCAGCGCGGACATCACCGGCCGGATTATCGATATCGCCGTGCGCGAGGGCGATCTGGTGAAGCGCGGCCAGTTCCTGCTGCAGATCGACCCGGCGCAGTATCAAGCAGCGGTGGCGCGGGCTCAAGGTGTGGTATCCTCGACCGAGGCCACCCTGCTGCAGACCCGGGCAACCCGGGACCAGGCGCGGCGGGCCTGGGATCGTGCCCGGCAACTGAAGGAAATGGGCGATGACCTGATTGCCCCGGAAACCTCAGAGCAGGCGCAAACCGCCCTGGACGTTGCCGAGGCGAACTACCAGGCCAGCAAAGCCCAGCTGGACCAGGCTCGAGCCAGCTTGCAGGAGAGCAGGGACAATCTGGCGAAGACGCGCCTTACTTCGCCCATATCTGGGCGAGTGGTGCGGCTGGCGGTCGAAGAAGGCGAAGTAGCGGTGCCGGGAACGTTCTCCCGGGAGACCGGGCTGCTGATGACCATCGCCGACCTGTCGGTGATTCTGGCGAAGGTTCAGGTGGACGAGACCGATGTGGTGCGACTGACCTCGAACGACTCGGTGGAAGTCACCATCGACGCGTACCGGGACACCACCTTCTGGGGCCGGGTAAGCAAGATCAG
>DATKJJ010000508.1:0-4030 GCA_035543695.1 Gemmatimonadales bacterium
GAACCCGGCTTCAGTGAGGAAGAAGGTTTCCAGCTCCCGCACGTAGGGATCGCGTTCCACACACAAAATCATAGCGCGGCCGGGATCGACTGATCCGGACCGGGAAGAAGCCGAAGCGCTCACAAAGACCTTAGACGAAGATTGAGCCCCAGATCCCTGCATCAGCAGGTCTAAACTAGGGCGGCTCTTGGCGGAGGCAAGTTAAACTCCCCCCGACCACTCCTGCGGCTCCAGCATGGCGAGCAGCTCGGCCTCGAAGGAGCCCGCGGGGTACTCCGGCGAATACTCCCACGCGGCCAGCGGCGGCAGGCTCATCAGCACGCTCTCGATCCGGGCCCCGGTCTGGAGACCGAACAGGGTACCCCGGTCGTGGACCAGGTTGAACTCGACGTACCGTCCTCGGCGGGACAGCTGAAACCGGCGCTCCCTCTCACCATAGGCGGTGCTCCGGCGCCGCTCGACAATGGGAGCATACGCCGACTCGAGAGCGCCGCCCACGTCGGTCACGAACTCCAGCAGACGCTCGAGGCAGAGTCCGCCTTCTCCCGCCCGAAGGTTATCGAAGAAGATTCCACCGACGCCTCGGCGTTCGTCGTTCCGGTGCGTGTTTACGAAATAGTGATCGCACCAGAGCTTGAACCGGGGATAGAAGCCCGGGTGGTGGCGGTCGCAGACCGCCTTGAGCGTGCGGTGGAAGTGAGCCGCGTCCTCCGGATAGGGATAGGTCGGCGTGAGATCGGTGCCTCCCCCGAACCAGGCGTCCACCGGCTCCCCTGCAGCATCCCCGATCTCGAAGTACCGAACGTTGAGGTGAACGGTGGGGATCATGGGGCTCCGGGGGTGGACCACCAGGCTCATTCCGGTCACGAAGAAGGTGGCGGCGCGTGACCCCTGAGCTCCGATTCGCTGCGCCAGGTCCGGCGCCAGGGTGCCTTCGACCAGAGAGCGGTTGATGCCGGCCTTCTCGAAGGTCACGCCGTCGGTGAGCGCCCGGCTTACCCCACCGCCGCCGCCTTGCCGCTCCCACTGGTCTTCCCGAAAGGACCCACCGCGGTCCAGCCCGGTAAAGAGCTCGGTGGCCGCATCGTGCAGCTGAGTGATTCGCTCGGTGGCCTGGTCGCGCAAGCCGGGCTGCATCATGGGCTGCGCCACTCCCGTACGGCATCGACGAAGGCTCGGGCGTGCGCTACGGGCGTGTCCGGAAGAATGCCGTGTCCCAGGTTGGCGATGTGGGACCGTCCGCCGAAGGCCGCAAGCATCTGGTGCGTCCGCTCGCGCAGCAGCGCCGGCGGGGCATACAGCCAGCAGGGATCCAGATTCCCCTGCAGGGTCACCCGCTCGGCCGGCAGCCGCAGCCGGGCCTCGGCAGCATCAGTCTGCCAGTCGACTCCGATTACGTCCGCTCCGGTAGACCGGGCGATCTCGTCCAGCGCCCACCCCGAGCCGGGACAGAAGGCGATGACCGGCGCTCCGGCCTTCCGCGCTATGCCCACGGCTTCACTCATATAAGGAAGGGCAAACTCGCGGAAATCACGGGGAGCCAGCGCTCCCGACCAGGAGTCGAACAGCTGCAGCACCTGCGCTCCAGCTTGTACCTGGGCTGCCAAAAAGTCTCCCACGATGCGCGCCAGCCGCCCCAGCATGGCATGCGCCGTGGCGGGCGACTCCACCAGCAAACGCTTGGCGTAGCTGAATGACTTGGATCCTGCCCCTTCAATCATATAGCTGAGCAGGGTCCAGGGAGCGCCGGCAAACCCGATCAACGGCACCCGGCCGTCCAACTCCCGCCGAGCCAGCCGCAGGGCCGAGAGCACATAACCGAAACCTTCTTCCGGCGACACGTCCCGCAGCCGTTCGAAGTCCCGGGTTGAGCGCAAAGGCTGATGGAACCGCGGACCCACACCTTCGTCCACCGACAACCGCATCCCCATGGCCTGGGGCACGATCAGGATATCGCTGAAGATGATCGCCGCATCCACGCCGACCAGCTCCACCGGCTGCAGGGTGACTTCCACCGCCAGCTCGGGGGTTTTCACCATGGTGAGAAAGTCGGCCCGCTCCCGCACGGCTCGATACTCGGGCAGATAGCGGCCGGCCTGGCGCATCATCCAGACCGGCGGACGCTCCACCGGCTCCTTTCGGCAGGCCCTGAGCAGGAGATCGTTCACGCTAGCGGGGCGACAGGAGCCCCGCGATCGCCGAAACGAGAGCCGGGGTGGAGGGAGCGGTGGGCACTGCGGCGGGCTGCCAGCCGGCGGATCGCGCCACCGCGGCCGTGGTGGGACCTATGGCAACCAGCGCCGGCCGGGCTGCAGCAGGGCAAGCTTCCACCAGAAGCTGAAGCACGCTCGGACTCGCCACGAGCACCATTGAGGCTCCCGAGACCGCCTCCCTCGCCTGCTCTGCGCTGGCCAGCACCATCCGATAGCATATCACCTCGTCGACCACCAGTCCGTTGGCGCGTAGAATACCGGGGAGCTCGTCACGGCGGTTCTCTCCACAGGGAAACAGTACCGGACCGGGCGCGCCGGCAGACAGCATGACCTGCGCGAGCCGCTCGGCCGCGCCCAGGTCGGCACTCGCCTCGGGAAAGCTTCCCTGGACCGATCCGAGCGCGCCCTGCAGCGCCTCCGCCGTGGCGGCTCCCACCGCCCACACTCGGGGAGTGTGACCCACCCAGCTGATGCCGCAAGCCCGAATCCGAGCCGCGACCGCCGCCGCGGCGCGGGGTGAGGTAAGCGCGAGCGAACCGTAGCGATCTCGATGGTTGAGTGCCTCATCCAATCGGGCCCAGTCATCCGGGGGCTGGGAGCTGAGCAGCGGCCGCTCGAGGGCCTGCACCGAGATCTTGCGCAGCTCGTCGGCCAAGCCGGAGAAGGAGCCGGAGGAGGCGGTGATGACCAGTTTCTCCATCAGGGCTCGCTGATGGCTGGAACACCGGCGCGGGCCTGAGCGAGAATATCTCCGGCCCCCTGCCCTAGCAGCTCGTCCGCCAGCGTCGATCCCAGCTCCCTGGCATCCGCCTCACCGCTCACCGCACGCCGCTGTCGTCCCTCGATCAGCGTCCTTCCATCCGCAGCGATCACTCTCCCGTGCAGCAGCATATCGCCCCCTGCTCCCTGGCGCTCGGCGTATGCCGCAATGGGGACTTGGCACCCTCCCTCCAGTCGCGCCAGGAACGCCCGCTCAGCCGAGATCGGGAGCGCGGTTCCATGGTTGTGCAGCACCGAACGGACCAGTGCGAGGACGGACTCATCATCCGCCCGCACCGTAATGGCCAGAGCGCCCTGCCCGGGTGCCGGCAACAAGAGGTCGGGAGACAGCCGCTCGCCAATCCGATTCTCCGCTCCCAGTCGCACCAGGCCGGCAGCGGCGAGAACGATGCCCGACCAGTCGGCGTTGGCCGCGAGCTTGGCGAGACGGGTATCGACATTTCCCCGGATATCTACGATCCGCAGATCGGGCCGGTGGTACAGCATCTGCGCGCGGCGTCTGAGGCTGCTGGTGGCCAGGATGGCGCCCCGAGGCAGCGCTTCCCAGCTGATAGAGCTCCGGCCGACCAGCGCGTCTCGCGGATCCTCGCGCTCGCCCACTGCTCCGATGACGATACCGTCCGGCAACCTGGTCGGGAGGTCCTTCAGGGAGTGAACCGCGAGATCGATCCGTCCGGCAAGGAGCGCGTCATCGATCTGCTTGGTGAACAGCGCGCGGCTGCCGATCCGGGACAGGGGAACGTCGGGCGTGAGGTCGCCCGTGGTCTTGATCTCGACCGGCTCCGCGCTGGATCCCGCCGCCGCCAGCAGCGATCGGATCCGTTCGGTTTGCCAGCGGGCGAGTGCACTGCCCCGGGTACCGATCCGGAGCGGTCGGTTCGGCGGACTCAATGCAGCTCCGCCGCCGGGACGCCTCCCGCGATGGGTTCCTTGCTCAGCATCGGGCTTACCCGATCGGCCGCTCTGATTCCCGAGCTGATCGCATCGTTGAGGGAGACCCCGTCGCGATAGGTGCCGGCCAAAGCGAGCCCGGGATT
>DATKJJ010000509.1:0-6834 GCA_035543695.1 Gemmatimonadales bacterium
AGGAGATACGGCTCGGCCAGAGGGTTCCGAATCATGGCCTGGAGAGCGGCGCCGCAGATGCCGAGGCTCCCGCCCACCAGAAACGCAAGCACACTCGTGGTGCTCGCACGTCTCGCACGATCGCAGCTCCGCTGCCGGTCCCGTGAAGGAGCCCGTTCCAGACGTCGCTCAGCGGCAGCGCCACCGACCCGGCGACCAGGCCGATCACAAGGCAGCCGAAGACCAGTACGCTCAGGGCGAGCAGCCGGACTCTCACCGGGTCAGACCTCGCATCCGCTCGGCCAATTCGCGGATCGCCGAGGGAGCGCGCGGACTCGGCCGATTGAACTCCGAGCCGCTCACCCGGAGAAAGCGGCGCCGTCTCACCGCTGGCACCACCTGCCACTCCGGCCTGCTGGCGAATGCGGCGGGTCCTTCGGTGGTGGCGAGGATCAGGTCGGGATTACGGGCGGCAACTGCCTCGATGCTGACGACGCCGGATGACGTGGTCACGTCGGCAAACAGGTTTTCGCCGCCGGCCCGCTCGATCAGCTCGCTCAGGAAACTTCCCCGGCCGATGGTCATCGGCGGCTGCTCCCACACGAGCAGCAGCACCTTGGGGCGCCGCGCAGTCGGAGTATTGGTGGCGTGCGCCAACGCGGTATCGAACACCGCAATCACCGAGTCGGCCCCGCGAGAATGGCCGGTGAGCAGCCCGAGCAGACGGGAGACCCGGGGGACGTCACTCAGCGCGTCGGTGTTGATGCGGAGATGGGGGATGCCGAGCTCCCGAAGTCGACCGGCCACTGCGGCGTTCTGACCCGAGTTGTAGAGCACGACGAGGTCAGGGCGCTGCGCCAGCACCGCCTCGATGCTCGGCTTGATACCGTCGCCCAGATTCGCCACCGCCTGAGCAGCGGCCGGGTAGTCGCAATACTGGGTCCGTCCCACCACACTGGTGCCGGCGCCGATAGCAAAGAGCAGCTCGGTGGCGGCGGGAATGAGTGAAACGACTCGGCGGGCTGGAGCCTGAAGCCGGACCGTATCGCGCGCGTCGTCTACCGCTCGGAGCTGTCCCTCAGGCGGACCAGCCCGCTGACAGCCGATCAGTCCCAGGCAAACAATGATGGCTGGGAGGAGATTGGATCGGTTCGACCATCGCCGGCAGAGATTGAAAATAGGACCACCCATCCTGAGCCGAGGGATGGGCGGTGATCGATGGGAAGACCATCGTGCACGCCACCAACCCTCCCCCGAGGGTTTTGTACGGTGGCACGAACGGAGAGGTCTCCTGGCTTCGGGACTCCACTCGCCTTCCCGGTTTTCCCAGTGGCGATGAGTGGAGGGCCGGCCTCGAGGGCCGGCTTCCCGTTACAGTGGCGGGGCCGCGCCGGCATTGCACCGGCTTCCGAGTAGCCCCGTTCGTGTTCCTTTGTACTGCAGCGCTAGTCTATCGGCTCAGACACCTGGCCGCAAGAGAGGACGGGAACGGATGGCGTACCAGCCTCCGGCGACGAGGGAGACGGCCAGTCCACCGACCAGTGCCGCGAGCAACCACGGAGGACCATTCTGTCTCCCCGGCAACACGAGCCGGAGCATGCCGGCTGACTTGACGGTGCCGGTCCAGCGGCGGAAGGAGCGATTCTGAATCAGCTGGCTGTCCGCCGGAGCAATTCCGGGAGCCGTCACTCTGACTCCGGGTTCCTCCACCAGGACATTGAGCGGCAGGCCGGGACGGTTCAACGGCAGCTCTATACTGGTCCGATCCGAGGGCACCTGATACTCGAGGGTGAGCTGTTTCTCACCGGGAGCGAGCGCGGCGCCAATGATGAGTGAGTCTCCGGACCGGCGCAGGGCCTCGGACGAGACGTCACTCTCCCGGACTTGAAGACCGGTTGTGCCTCTCGGCAGCGGCACACTCCAGCTACCGCTCGTCGTGTCGGGCGCCACTCTGGTCAGCCGTCCGCCGTTGCGCACGATGATCAGATCGAGCACGCTCCGCGAGCCGTCTTCCCCTGGCCGGGTGAGAACCAGATGCCGGGCCTCCAACTCGACCGGGGCCCGGCTGGAGGTGTCGTACACCATCAGGGAGACGGGTGCCCGTGGTGCCCCGGGATTGGTGGGAAGCGGAGCCGAGAAGTACTCGATGCCCGCGTAGCGGGCGCTCGTGAGATAGAAGGACGAGGTGTCGGGAGCGTAGCTGAAACGAAAGCGGCCCTGGCGGTCGGAACGGGTGGAGTCGAGCGGGCCCTGCTGGCTCTGACCGACTCGGTGGAGCACCACCCGGACTCCAGCGACGGCGCTGGAATCGGCGTTCAGTACCCGGCCGGTGATGTGGATGGTTTGGGCGTGGACGGAGGCGGAGAAGGCGGAAAGGGCGGAGAAAGCGATCAGGCAGCTACCTCTCCGCCTGCTCCGTCCTCTCCGCCCTCTCCGCCCTTCCACTACGGATTGAACTTCCCGAAATCCTGGGGATCCATCTTCTCGAGGTAGTCCTTGAGCTTGTCGGCCTCGAGCGAAGGATTGGGCGAGGGCTCGTCGGTCTCCACTCCGCTTTGATCGAGGAGCTGATCGCTGGTGAATATCGGGGCCCGCATGCGGAGCGCCAGCGCAATGCTGTCGGAGGGGCGGGCGTCCACCTGGAACACGTGGTCGTCCCGCCGGATCAGGAGCTCGGCGAAGTAGGTGTTCTCCTTGACCGAGCTGATGATCACCCGCCGAAGGTCGCCTCCCAGGCCGACCAGAATCTGCTTCAGGAGATCGTGGGTGAGCGGACGCTGCGCCTTCATGCCCTGCAGCTCCATGGCGATGGCGCTGGCCTCCGCCGGCCCGATCCAGATGGGCAAAACTCGTGACCCATCCTTCTCTCGAAGAATGACCACGGGAGTGTTCGTGGTCCGGTCGAGACCGAGATGGGCCACCGTGACTTCGATCATCGATTTTACCCGCTCAGGTGCCCGCGTCCCAGCTGGCGAGATACTCCTCCTGCTCCCGCGTCAGGGTATCGATGCTGATGCCCATGCTTTGCAGCTTGAGTCTGGCGATTTCCTGATCGACCGACGCGGGCAGCCGGTGCACCGACTTGCTCATCTTGGAGGACTCTTTGCACAGCACCTCCGCCGCCAGCGCCTGGTTGGCAAACGACATGTCCATCACGCTGGCGGGATGCCCTTCCGCCGCCGCCAGATTGATCAGCCGGCCCTCGCCCAGGACCATGACCCGCTTGCCCTTCACTATGAACTCCTCGACCATCTCCCTGACGTAGCGGCGTCCGCTGGCGATACGGGCCAGGCCTTCGAGATCGAGCTCGACGTTGAAGTGGCCCGAGTTGCAGACGATGGCCCCGTCCTTCATGGCGGAAAAGTGCTCGGGACGCACCACGTGGAGGTTGCCGGTGAGCGTGATGAAGAGATCTCCCAGCGGCGCCGCCTGGGCCATCGGCATGACCTCGAACCCATCCATCCGCGCTTCGAGTGCGGGCAGCGGATCCACCTCGGTCACGATCACGTGCGCGCCAGCGCCGCGGGCGCGGCTGGCAACCCCGCGGCCGCACCAGCCGTAGCCTGCTACGACCACAGTGCTGCCGGCCAGGAGCAGGTTGGTGGCCCGAATCACTCCATCCAAGGTGGACTGACCGGTGCCATAGCGGTTGTCGAACATGTGCTTGGTGTTCGAATCGTTCACCGCGATGATCGGGAACTGCAGCACACCTTCCTTGGCCATCGCCTTGAGCCGAATGACTCCGGTGGTGGTTTCCTCAGTGGAACCACGCACCGCGGCGACCAGCGCCTTCCGCTCCGCCGGCGAGAGTCCTTCGACCCAGCCCCGGATGGGAGGAGCGAGATCGTCCAGCCGATTCAGGGCGATCATATGCAGTGCGCCCACCAGGTCGGCGCCGTCGTCCTGGGTCATGTTGGGGCCGAACGCGAGCGCCTGCGCAATGTGACCGTAATAGGTCTCGTGGTCCTCACCCTTGATGGCGTAGACGTGCACCCCATGGTCGCGCACCAGGTGGGCGGCGACATCGTCCTGGGTGGAGAGCGGGTTGGAGGCGCACAGCGCGATCTCGGCGCCGGCCGCCCGCAGGGTTTGCATCAGGTTGGCGGTCTCGGTGGTGACGTGCAGGCAGGCCGAGAGCCGGATGCCCTTGAGCGGCTGTTCCTTGGCAAACCGGGCGCGGATCTGGCGGAGCACCGGCATGGACCGCTCGGCCCACTCGGTGCGGCGCTTCCCCTCGTCGGCCAGCTTCAGGTCCTTGATGTCGTACTTTGCCAAGGTGGTCGGAACGTTCTGGACGGTCATGTGCTCCTCAGTCGGCGGCAGACAGCAGATCCTTCACGCGGTCCGCCTGCTCCCAGGTAAAGAAATCAACCTTCTTCCCATTGAATTGCCCGCTCTTGGGCTTGCGGCCGAAATGGCCATAGCTGGCGGTAGGACGGTAGATCGGCCGCTTCAGCTTCAACGCCTCGATGATCCCTTTGGGCGTGAGATCGAACACGTTTTGCACCATCTTCTCCAACGCATTATCAGGCAGCGCTCCGGTGCCGAACGTCTCCACCAGGATGGACACCGGCTGCGCGACACCGATGGCATACGCGACCTGCACCTCGCAGCGGCGGGCCAGTTTGGCCTCGACGATGTTCTTGGCCACCCAGCGGGCGGCGTAGGCCGCCGACCGGTCCACCTTCGATGGGTCCTTCCCGCTGAAGGCGCCCCCACCGTGCCGGGCCATCCCGCCGTAGGTGTCGACGATGATCTTTCGCCCGGTCAGTCCGGCATCCCCGTGGGGGCCTCCGATCACGAACCGCCCGGTTGGGTTCACCAGAAACTTGGTGCGGGCATGGTCCAGACCCGCCTCTTCCAGGACCGGCCTGACAACCTCCTCGATCACGGCTTCCCGGATGGTGCTGTGCGCCAGTTGCCGGGATCCGTTGCGCTCGGCGTGTTGCGTTGACACCACGACGGTGCGCACCGCCACCGGCCGGTCGCCTTCGTACTCCACGGAGACCTGAGATTTCCCGTCCGGCCGGAGCCATTCGATCCGAGGGTGGCCGTTGAGGCCTTTTCTGACCGCCGCCAGGCGCTCGGTAATCCGGTGGGCCAACATGATGGGGAGCGGCATTCGCTCACGGGTCTCGTCGGTGGCGTAGCCGAACATCATGCCCTGATCGCCGGCGCCCTGCTCCTTCTTGGCGCCCGAGTCTACCCCCATGGCGATGTCAGGCGATTGCCGGTCGATGGTCGTAAGTACCGCACAGGTACGCCCGTCGAAGCCATACGAGGCATCGGTATACCCGATCGACTCGACGGTCTCCCGCACCAGATCCGGAATGTGCACATAGGTGCTGGTCGTGATCTCCCCAGCCACCACCGCCATACCGGTGGTCACCAGGGTTTCACAGGCAACCCGACCAGCGGGGTCTTGAGCCAGAATGGCGTCCAGAACCGCGTCGGAAATTTGATCGGCTACTTTGTCCGGGTGGCCTTCGGTGACCGACTCGGAGGTGAAGATGTGATGTCTGGCACCAGCCATAAGTTCTGCAGTCTCAGAGGAGGAGAGTGGCCGTGGCAAGTACCGGGCCGTGGTTTCCTTCTTCTTAAACGCTGCTCTTTCCGGGGGGCAAGCTAGCGACGCGACCACGGCCAGGCAACGCTGAATGGGGGTCCAGTAATCGGATATCGATGTACTCACCCACCACCTCGCGCAGCACGTTGGAAACCTCCGCCGCGCTGGTCGCGTTGAGCGCGGCTTGGGCCGCGCGCTGAGCCGACTCCTCGGGGACGGTTCGCACCACCCACTTCACCAGTGGCAGGGCCGGAGGTGATACGCTCAGGCAGTTATATCCCAGGCCCAGCAGGAGAACGGCGCTGAGCGGCTCCGAAGCCATCTCGCCGCAGACGCTCACCGGAAGGTCCGCGGCTTTTCCTACCTCTAAAACCCGATGCAGCTGCCGCACCACCGACGGATCGTGAGGGGTGAAGCGGTTGGCCAGGCGGGCGTTTCCCCGGTCGACCGCCATGGTGTATTGGGTGAGATCGTTGGTGCCCACGCTGAAGAATGCGCTGACCTCCGCCAGCCGGTCGGCCATCATCACGGCGGCGGGTGTTTCCACCATGACCCCTACCGGGATGGATGGAGCCGCACGGACGCCTGCCTTCTGCAGAGCGCGCGCCTCTTCCATGATGATCTCGCGCGCCTCTTCCACCTCATGCACGGTGGTGACCAGCGGCAGCATCAACTGGATATCGTGGCCGGCGGCTGCGCGAAGGACGGCACGTACCTGGGGACGGAACACCTCCGGCTGATCGAGACATACGCGGATGGAGCGCCATCCCAGGAACGGATTGGATTCCACCGGAGCCTTGAACGCCGCGGGAAACTTGTCTCCCCCCAGATCGAAGGAGCGAATGACCACCGTGTGGTCGGGAAAGGCCAGGGCGACGCGGCGGAAGTAATCGGTCTGTTCGTCTTCCGTCGGCAGGCTGGCTCGCCCGGTCAGCAGAAACTCGGTCCGCAAAAGTCCCACGCCTTGTGCGCCAAGGCGTACCGCGGCCTCGATCTCCTCCGGAAGGTCCACGTTGCCCATCAGCGTGATCGGCCGGCCCGAGGGCGTGACCGCCGGCTCGCCCACCACCGATTCCAGCTGCAGCTCGAGCTTGTGGCGGCGGCTTACCTGGACCTTGGCCTCTTCCAGCTCATCACGGGTGGGATCGAGAACGATGGTGCCGCTTTGCCCGTCGAGCAGCAGCATGGTTCCATTCGGGATCGCGCTCAGCGCTCCGCTTGCACCCATCACTGCCGGGATGCCGAGGGAATGGGCGAGGATCGCAGCGTGGGCGGTTCGCGTTCCCTCT
>DATKJJ010000510.1:0-5551 GCA_035543695.1 Gemmatimonadales bacterium
ACGTGCTGCAGGAAGCGGAAACCGAGTCCCTTGCCCTCGTGGGCTCCCTCGATGATCCCGGGGATGTCGGCCATGACGAACGTGCGATGCCCGGAGAGTGCGACCACGCCGAGGTTGGGCTCGAGCGTGGTGAAGGGATAGTCGGCGATCTTGGGCCGAGCGGCCGATACCACCGATAGCAGCGTGCTCTTGCCGGCATTGGGCTCGCCCACCAGGCCCACGTCGGCAATGAGCTTCAGCACCAGCTCGATCTGCCGGTCCTCTCCCTCTTCTCCCGGCTCCCATTCGCGAGGAGCCTGGTGAGTGGAGGTAGCGAACCGGGCATTGCCGCGTCCACCCCGTCCGCCTCGCGCCACTCTTAGCGTGTCTCCGGCCTGGAGCACCTCACCCAGGAGCTGCCCGGTTTCAGCGTCGCGGATGACGGTGCCGGGCGGAACCGGGAGATAGATGTCTGCCGTCGAAGCACCGGTCTGGGTTTTTCCTTTCCCATGCTCTCCCCGCTCTGCTTTCCACGTGGTTCGGTAGCGGTAGTCGAGCAGCGTGGCGAGGTTGGGATCTCCCTTCACATAAACGCTGCCGCCATGGCCGCCATCGCCCCCATCAGGGCCGCCCTTGGGCTTGTACTTGAACCGGGCGAAGGAGCTGGCCCCCGACCCTCCGGTGCCGCCCACCACTCTCACCACAGCGCGATCGATCAGCATCAGTCGGCCGGAACCCAGCCGTTGCGCACCGTCTTCCAAAGCTCCTTGACCTTTTTCCACTGGTCGAACGAGAGCAGCGGGTTCACGATCGATAGCGCTCCTTCGATTTGGCCAAAGGTGGCGCCGGCGTTCAGCGCACCACGAAGGTGGGAATGGAGCTGGCGAGGGGCTTCCAGCACCGCTGTCTGGGCCACGGTGCAGAGCTCACGCCGCCTGAGATCCAAGCCGGGACGCGCCAGGGTGCGGCCATAGCCCTCGGTGACCATCCAGGCATCCACCGCCGGATGCAGCGCTTGAACGCTGTCCCGCAGCTTCCGGTAGTTCTCTCCGTAAACCACTCCGCACAACTCCTCGCCCCGCCGAGCCCACTCGGGAGCGCGAGAGTAGTCCTGATCGGCATCCGAGTCCGGCGCCGGGAGTTCGCTCACCTTGCGCCAGACCGTGAAAGCGATGAGCGCACGGGGGTACCCCACCATCAGCAGGCTCTGCAGCAACAGCTCCTCCACCCACTGAGCCGGCACCTGGGATAACCGGAGATCCGTGACCCGCTCTCGGAGCTCGGGCTCATACCCCTGAGCTACCGCCGCAGCGAACCGTACCAGGTCTCGCGTTTGGAGATCGAGGTTATCCTGTTTCGCCATCATCATAGTCCAGTGGAAGACGAACAGCGGATCGAATCGCCGCGGAGCTCACTATTTCCACTCCCATCGGCTTCAGTGCCAAGAAGATAGCAGAATTGCCCGCTCCGCCTTAGGTTTCGCCGCGATGCCGGCACCAATCCGCGTTGTTCTCCTGGCGACGGCTTTGGCCGGCGTCGTCCTTCCCGCGCGACTCGCCGCACAGGCATCTCCTTACATCCGGTTGGACGATCCCAGGCTGCCGCTGCTGGAACACTTGATCGAGCGAGGCGACGTTGAAGATCCCTCGCCCATGCTGCGGCCGTTTCGTCGGCGGGACGCGGTGCGGGTTCTGGCTGCGGCCGATACTGCCGGCGCCCCCAGTCTGTCCCTCATTCAGCGGCTCCGCCGGGAGCTCGGCGATTCCACGGGCAATGTGTGGACTCTGGCCGGACGCGGCGGGTTCCAGGGCTACACCCACGCCCGGCGCGAGCTGCTGCACCCGAGCGGGGCCAGCGGGATCAATCCCTACGCGGAGGTAGTTGGCGAGCTGACCCTGGGAAATCTGGTTCTGGTGACTCGGCCTACCGTCGAGCCCAGATTGACGCACGACCAGGATTGGATCGGCCGGCGGGAGCTCAAGGTGGCCGGCCGAATGGCCGACGCGTACATCGGTCTGCAGTTCAAGTACGCCGAGCTGTCCTACGGCCAGATGGACCGGAACTGGGGCCCGGTGGGTCTGCCGGGTATTCCACTCAGCAACTACGGGTACGAGCGGCAGGGGCTGACCATCGACGTCGGTACCCCCACCATTCGACTGTCCTCCCTGGCCACTGACCTGCAGGATCAGCCCGACAGCTTGGGCCAGACTGTCCATCGATACTACTTCGTGCACCGGCTGCACCTCCGGCCCTCGCGGCGGTTGATTCTGGCACCTTGGGAAGGAATCATCGTGTCGGGCGTGGACCGAAACTTCGAGACCCGCTACCGCAATCCGCTTTCCCTGGGTTATCTGGCAAACACCATTGGCTTCGGGGACCGGAGTAACGTGATGCTGGGTCTGGACGTGCAGTGGCGCCCCTTCCGGCGCACCACCCTGCTGGCTCAGTTGGCGCTGGATGACTTCTGGTACGACGATCGAGAGCGAAACCGCGACCGATGGGCGCTCACGCTGGGCGCTCAGGGGCCCTTGGGCAGAAGCCTGGGCTGGCAGGCGCTATACACCCAGGTCTCCAGCCTGGCGCTTCGGGCGTTCAATCCTGGCGATAACTTCACCGACGCCGGCGTAGGCATCGGGAGAAACTTCAGCGACCAGGACCAGCTCACGCTGCGGGTCACGCTTCCGGTGAGAGACCGGTGGCTGTTGGCACCCGAGCTGACCGTACTGCGACAGGGAGAAGGTCAGATCAACGATCCTTATCCGGTGCCTGATCCGAACGGCGTGCTCTCCACTCCAGCCCTGTTTATCGGCGTAGTGGAACGAACTTATCGCGCGGCACTGGGGGTGGTTGGGCGAACCGGCCCGCTCGATGTCTCGGCCACCGCCGGCTACCATCATGTGGTGAATAGCGAGCACGAGGAGGGAAACAGCGTGGATCGCTTCGAGGGTCGGATTCAGGCGACGCTGGGGATTGGCCGGACGGGAGTGCTCCGGTGAAGCCACCTCAGCCGCTCGCGCGGGAGCGAGTGCTCCAGCTGATCCAGCGGGTGCGGAGCAGCCGGGTGGTTGTCGTGGGCGACATCATGCTCGACCGCTATCTCATTGGCGACACCGAGCGGCTTTCGCCCGAGGCGCCGGTGCCGGTGGTCACCGTGGCCGAGCGGCATGCCGCGCTGGGCGGCGCCGCCAATGTCGCGGCCAATGTGGCCGCCCTGGGCGCCCGGTGTTTTCTGGTGGGCACCGTAGGCGACGACGGCGACGGCGCCGCAATCCGGCAGGAGCTGGCTGTGGCCCGGTTGGAGGATCGCTTCGTGCTGACCATCGCGGGGCGGCCCACTACCTCCAAGACCCGCATCGTCGCCCGGGGCCAGCAGATCGTCCGGATCGACGACGAGGTGGACTCGCTGCTCGAAGGACAGGACCTGGCCCGGCTGACCGCGGCGGCGCGCGAAGCCCTGGCCGATGCCGACGCGCTGCTTCTGGAGGACTACAACAAGGGCGCGCTCTCGCCCACGCTGATTCTGGCGGTGATGGAGATTGCCCGCCGGCGTGGCATCCCCATCGTGGTGGACCCAAAGTATCGCCAGTTCTTCGAGTATGCCGGCGCGACCGTATTCAAGCCCAACCGCCGGGAGCTGGAATCGGCCCTCGGTGCGGCCGTCGACCTGAAGAACGGCAACGTCCTCCCCGATGTCCTCACCCGGCTCAAGGTGGACAACCTGTTGATCACGCTGGGGGCCGAGGGAATGCTGCTGGTGACCAAGGACGGAGATCTGACTCAGATCCCGAGCATTGCTCGGCAGATCTTCGATGTTTCGGGCGCCGGTGATACGGTCACCGCGTGGCTTGGCGCCGCCCTGGCCGCTGGTGCCACAGTGCGGGAGGCGGCTCAGCTGGCCAACTACGCCGCGGGAGTGGAGGTCGGGAAGCGGGGTGTGGCTACGGTGTCGCCGGAGGAGGTGCTGGCGGTGTACGAAGAACGGTTCGATCAGATCGGCAAGCTTCGCCGCGGAGGTGTGATCTAGGCTTGATCCTCAGGCTCCGGCTCCGGCCGCCGCATGCTGCGGCGCACACCGGTGCCGAACCCCAGCCAGACCCGCCAGGTTTCCTTCACGTCTTCGATGTAGGTGCCCAGCCTGCCCGCCGCTTCGGCGTAGGCGGGCGCGAGCTCTACCGCTCCCGATTCCTCCATCCGCGACCGAACCGCCCCCTCGCAGTCGGACAAGGCCACCTCTGCCAGCCGATCCTTGCTCCAGGACTTGGGGGCACGAATGCCGCACTTGGTCAGGAAGTTGAGCAAATGCCGCCGGGTCCACCCCTTGATCCAGGTCTCCATGTCCCGGGCGGGAATCACCAGACCGCTGTCCAGCACCAGCCGGGAGGAATCGGGAACGTCGAGGCCCCAGCGCTGGGTCTCGTAGCGGCAAACGCTTGCCAGGGACCGGGGCGCGCTGGGATCGGCCACGATGTGCCTGAGGGCGTCCACCGCATGGGCCCGGGAGCCGAGAGGGAGCCGCGCGAGCGTGATGAGCAGTGCCTGAAAGCTGCTGTCGTGCGGGGGGATGGGTGACCGCAGCGCATCGGGTGGAAGCGGCGCCCAGCAGGCCCAGTATTCCATTTCCTGTGCCATTTGCGACACAAACGCATTGCGCCGTTCGAGCAGGTCGTTGATGCCTACCAGGGAAAAGCTGTGCGGCGCCATGACCGCGGCCATGTAATCCGAGGCCTCGCTGGCCATGATGAAGCCGGAGAAGAACTCGTGGGCGGCCAGCATGATCAGCGCGACCCGAAGATCGAGATACCCCTCCTCCGTGCCCCGCTCGAGATGGCGATCGAGCGGTGTTGCCATGACCGCCCGGGCCAGGTCGTGATATTTGCGGAGAACTTGCTCGCTGGTGCCCCGGACATCCGGATCGGCTCGCCGGACCCGCCACAGGTACTCAGCCAGTGCGTCCACATCGTCCCGCCGGACCCGCTCCCGGATCCAGGGAGAGAAGTCCAGGCAGGGGATGCAGCTCGACGGCTTGTGGGTCCGCGAGAGACAGGGAAACTCGCGGTGCCCCCGCCCGGCGGTGTAACTGATCAGATCGCTGGAAGTGGGATCTTCCAGAGCGAGAACCCCGCCCGAGATCCGAAACCCTTCGTACCTCAAACCTTACCCCTCAGCAAAAGCGACTTGGAATGTTTCGCCGGATTGGAAAGTCGGCAAGGGCCGGCGACACCCCTGTGGGGGCCAAATCCCGCGTTCGTAAGGTAAACCCGGCCTCCGGCCCGCTTCCAGGCCGCGCCCGATCCCGGATCCGCGGATCAGCTGCAGCGCGATGGGGGGAGGCAGGGGCAGGAAGTTGAGCCAGGGGGGAAGTGAAAATGGGCGATGAGGGGCTCGAACCCCCGACCTCGCGCATGTGAGGCGCGCGCTCTAACCAGCTGAGCTAATCGCCCGAACAGGGCGGAGTCTACACCCGCGTGACCCGGGGTGGCAAGAAGAAAAAAGCCCCGCGGAATCGCGGGGCTTTTTCTGAGGAGAGCCGACTGAGAAGCGGAAGCTATCCCCTGCAGCTCTTGAACGGCTT
>DATKJJ010000511.1:0-5847 GCA_035543695.1 Gemmatimonadales bacterium
CGTCGACCGAGAACAGGCCGGTAATTTCGACATCAGAGACGGAGGTGATGGTGAGGGTCCCGCTGGTTGCCCGAAATACTCCCTCGGGGTGGTTGGCTGAGCCGAGCACCACCAGAGCCTGCAGCTCGCCCCCCTCTGCGCCGGCCTCCGCCACCCGGTAGCTACCCACGTGCAGCCCTGAACCAGTCGGCCGGGTGAATAACACCGCTCCCCGGGGGCTGTCTACGCCGAGCGTCAGGCTGAAGACATCCGGGGCCGAGGGACCGCCACGAACCTGCCCGAATCTCGCATCGCCCGAAATCGTCGTCTTTACCACGCCGGTGAGCACGGCGCTGAACGACGCTGAATTATCAGGCGCCCGCACCGTTCCCGCCAAGAGACTCAGGGACAGCAGCCCGAAGCCGCCAATCTGGGTGAACACCTTGGTTTTCATGGTGAACCTCCTCTCTGCTGTGAGTCGAAGCCGGGACGGCCGATTGCCGCCCGAGTTGACAGTGCCTACTATAGAAGCCTCACTCACACCCGAGTCACCCCGGAATCACCGGACGCAACGTGTTAGAGGTGAATACCTTCGGGAGACTCCACGTTCGCGGCGAAACCGGAGTGATCAGTGGATCGGCGGCGCAACCCCGGCGCCTGGCCATCCTGGCACTCCTGGCGGCAGCCGGCGAGCAGGGGCTCACCCGCGAAAAAGTGCTGGCCTACCTGTGGCCCGATACCGAGGAGGAGCGGGCCCGCCGCGGACTGAATCAGGCGCTCTACGCCCTGCGTCAGGACCTCGGCTCCGACGACGTCTTTCTCGGCAGCCGCGACCTGCGGCTCAATCCCGATCTGATCTCCAGCGACGTGGCGGTGTTCGAGGCAGCCATCCGGCGGGGGCGCCTGGAAGACGCGACGACGCGCTATACCGGCTCGTTTCTCGATGGCTTCCATTTGCCGGCTGCGCCCGAGTTCGAGCGGTGGGCGGAAGAGGAACGCGCCTCACTGGCACGCTGCTACGCCGAGTCGCTGGAAAAGCTGGCCCAGCGATCGGAGCAGAGGGGCGACTGGCCCGACGCGGTGAGCTGGTGGAGGAAAGTCGCGGCTCAAGATCCGCTCAACGCCCGGGTTGCGGTGTCTCTGATGCGCGCACTGGTATCGAATGGAGACCGGGCCGGCGCGCTGCAACACTCCCGAGTCTACGAAGTCCTCATGGAGCAGGAGCTCGACGAGCCTCCTGACCGGTTGGTGGTAGAGCTGGCGGCGGAGCTGAAGCGGGACAAGGAGGCGACGCCGGTGCCTCGTCCGGCTCCCATATCCTCCGACCCTGCGCCACAAGGAGCACCGGCTGCCGTGAAGGTGGCGGCGACCGCACCCGCGAGTGGAACCTCGAGCAGATCCCGCCGGAATCTCCGCCAGCCAATCGCAGCCCTACTTCTGTTGATCACCGGGTTGAGCGCCGGACTGCTGCTGCGCCAGCGCGGAACCAACGCACTGGTGCCCGGCTCGACTCACCGGGTCGCGTTCGATCAACGGCTCGAGCTGGATCCGGCGTTGTCGCCTGACGGCAAGATCCTGGCATACTCGGCAGAGGCGGGAGGCCTCTTTCACCTCTTCGTGAAGCAGCTACGGGGCGGGCGAGCGGTGCCGCTCACCGATGCGCTGCCCGGGTCGCATCGGCGACCGCAGTGGTCACCCGATGGAAGCCAGATCGCGTTCCAAGCAGACCGGGTGATCTATCTGGTCGACGCCCTGGGAGGTGCTCCGCGACTGCTGGTTCGCCCGCGCAGAGAAGATGGCTGGGTTGCCTATCCAGCCTGGTCACCCGACGGCCGCACTATCGCCTACGTGGAAGACTGGGCGATCTACACCCGGGCAGTCGATGGCAGCGACCCCCGGCTGGTCTCCCAGGACCCGGCTGCTCACTCCCTGGCTTGGTCGCCGGGCGGCAAATGGATCGCATTCGTTTCGGGCAATCCGGTCTTCACCTATGGAGAGCTTCCCTGGGGCAGCGCGACCAATCTGGGCAACGTCGCACCCAGCTCTATCTGGGTGGTAGCAGCGAGCGGTGGCAGGCCGATCCGAATAACGGATGCGCAATCGCTGAACACCAGTCCAGTCTGGCTCCCGGGTGCGCGGGGTCTCCTGTTCATCTCGGACCAGGGCGGCAGCAGAGATGTCTATCGGATCGATCTGACCGGTTCGGGTCAGCCGGTAGCCGCTCCAACTCGGCTCACGACCGGCATCGGTGCCCACAGCATCAGTCTCTCCTCCGACGCAAAGGAGCTGGCCTACTCTGTTTTCGCCCAAACCGGGAATATCTGGACGCTGCCGGTCCCGGCACGGGGGAAAGGGGCTGCGTCATTGAACCAGGCGCGGGCGCTTACCGAGGGAACTCAGGCCATCGAGGGAGTGGCGCTCTCGCCCGACGGCAGGTGGCTGGCGTTCGACTCCGATCGGGACGGGAACCAGGACCTGTACAAGATGCCGGTTGCGGGCGGGGAGCCGGTCCAACTGACCCATTCGCCTGAGGCCGATTTCGTCTCCACCTGGTCCCGGGACGGGCGCTGGATTGCGCTTCATTCATACATGGCGGGCAGCCGCCGGGTGCGTCTGGTCTCGCCCGACGGCGGAGAGCCGCGGGACCTCGTGTCGTCGCCGCCGAACCAGCGATCCCCGGATCTCTCGTCGGATGGCCGAGCCCTGGTGTTCACTGCGGACGTGCACGGCCAGCAACAGCTATTCCTGGCCACCCGGACGAGCGATTCCAGCTGGAGCGCCGCGCGGCAGCTCACCACCGGCGGAGGCTGGGCCGGGCGTTGGGCACCGGATGACCACGCGATCGTCTATTGCCGTCGGGACGGGCTCTGGCTCATCCCGCGCACTGGCGGAGATTCCCGCTCGCTCCTCCACCAGGGTGCTTCGCCCCAGCCACCATCGCCGGAGTTGGCCGATTGGGGTCCGGATGGACGTACCATCTTTTACAAGGCGTTCGATGCCGCCGGCCATTCCAGTCTCTGGTCGGTACCGGCCGACGGCGGTACTCCGACGCCGTTGGTGCGGTTCGACGATCCGGCCCGGCCCTCCAGCCGGCCCGAGTTCGCCACGGACGGAAAGAGCTTGTTCTTTACCGTTGGAACCCGCCAAAGCGACATCTGGGCAATGGAGCTCGAAACCAGGCGCTGAGCCTCCAGATGATTCCTGGGTGATTCCTGTGTGACCATCCCTCCTATAGTCGGCTCCTGATTCCAGTCGTCATTCGCCTCATCAACCTGACACTGTACCAGGAGCCCACAATGTTCGCGCCTCGATTCCAGCACCCGATCGGTTTCCTCCGCTCCATCCTGTTCCCCTGGCTGCCCGCGATGGCCGCATCGCTCGTCCTCGCCGCGTGCGAGAGCAGCGGCGATACGCTCGCTCCGGCGAGCGACCTCGAGGAGGAGACCACCGCCGCTCCCAGCAACATCGTGCACTCAGGGGAGGCGATGGCCCTAACCACCACCCAGCGGATCCTGTTCATGTCATATCCGAGCGCAGGTGGTCCGACAGTCACCAAGGTGGACCCTACCGGGGTGAGTCGAGCTCCCATTGCAGCGGCGGACTACGAGAGCGTCGCCGCATGGTCCCGGGACAACAAGCGCATTGCCCTGGTGCGTCAGCGACCATTCGGGAACACCAGCCAGGACGATATCTATCTGATCAATGCGGACGGCAGCAACGGACACTGGGCCGCGCCCACACCGTCGGCGTACTGGGTGCATGATCCCTCGTGGTCACCTGACGGATCGCGCCTGGTGGTGCGGGTGAATATCCAAAACTACGCCCATCTGGCCTGGATGGACGTTGCTACCGGCCAGCTCACGCTCTTCAACCCACTCCAGGGCGGCGTCAGCGGTTCCCGGCCGAGCTACAACTCCGCGGGCACCAGAATCATTTACATGGGCCCGGACTACAAGACCATCGAGCAGATCAATGCGGATGGATCCAACCACAAGGTCCGTTTTTCCTCAGCGACGTTCGTGTGGGATCCGAGCTTCTCGCCGGACGGGAAGAAGATCGCTTTCAGCCGTCAGCTCGCGGGAACCAACAATTTCGAGATCTTCGTCAAGAACTTCGCCGAAGGCACCCTCAAGCGTCTCACCACGAACGGAGCGTACGATACTCACCCGACCTGGTCGCCGGACGGGACCCGGATCGCGTTCGCGAGCAACCGGAGCGGGACCCAGCAAATCTGGACCATGAACTCCGCCACCGGCGGGGGCCTCAGCCGGATCACCCACACCAGCAACAACGAGTCTGAGCCGGCGTGGTCGCATTAGCCAAAGCCGGCGATCAGGATACGCCCTCGCACGCCCCTGAGGCCTGCGAGGGCGGCTTGTTACCGGGTCACCCGGTCGAAAACGGGGCTGTTGAGTATCGGGTGATTCCAGAGTGATAACGGCCCATAGCTTGTCTCCCGTCAACTGACCGGCGGAGTCGCCAGAACCGGCGAGCCGGCATCTCAAAGGCCGATCAATTGGATTGGGAGGCAGACAATGTCAGCAGACTGCAACGGCTGGGCGGATCGCCCCGAAGCGGAGCGGGAGGGGGAGCAGGCAGCGGAAGAAGAGTATGAGGCAGCGCTGGCCAGAGGAGATAACAATGGTTAGGTCACTCACTTCCACTGTGCGGCTCCTGCTGATGGCAGGCGGGTGGGTCTTCGCTCCCACGCCGGCCATTGCCCAGTGCGACGATCCGCTGCCGATCGATCCAGCGATCGTGACTCGGGAAATGAAATTGAAGGCTTTCAGTAGAGCCGATCAGGCAGGACCGGCCTGCCATCTGAGCTGGGAGGGCGGATCGAGCCCGGCCCTTATGGTCTACGGCCCAACCCCCATGGCGGAGCTGGGGCAGACGTTCAAATCCACCAGGGAAGCAGCAGACCAGTATGCCGGGGAATCACCGAAGGGGGTGGAGCCGGTGCCCGGGGTCAAAGGTGCTTACATGGTCTTCGACCCCTCGACACCGAACCGGCGTGTGTTCGTCGAACACAGAAGAAAAGTGTACATGATCGTATCGCAGGACCAGGTGCCCCTGGCTGTCCTGGCCCAGGCCATCCTGCATGGAAGCGACTCCCGTGCTGCGGACTGAGAACTTTCCGCCGCTCGCGATCGGGTCAACCGGCCGGCCACTCCGGTGAGTCTCCGCATCTGTGATGGGGACGGTGAGCGGATCCTACCCTCCATAGCCAACGCAGTAGAGCGGGTTTTCGCCCCCAGCGCTGCAATCCGGGCCGGGACCGAAATCTCCGTGACTGACGGAGAAGCGAGCCTGGTGGCAGTCGCCTTCGACGCTGGCGAGGCGGGTGCCGAGGGCGAGGTTGTCCAATTCATGCTCTCGCGCGTCAGCCCGGAGCAGGCTTCCCTTACCGGGCCTCTAGGCCGAAGCGAGACGCTGCGGCAATTCCGCCAATTCGTCCTGACGGCTGTGCCTGAAACCGCGGGTCCAAACGAGAGGGTATCTCCATGAAGCGGGTCCTGGTGACTGGGGCAACCGGCAACATCGGAAGCCGACTGATTCCCCGACTGGCGAGCCGGCCCGACATCGCGGTCCGCGCGCTGGTCCGGAGCTTGGATAAAGCCGCGCCGCTTGCTGCCGCCGGTGCGGAGGTGGTTCCGGGCTGTTTCGAAGCCAGCGAGGCGGTTCGGCGGGCGATGCAGAAAATCGACACGCTGGTTCTGATTACCCCCGCTGGTCACTCGGCGGCAGACCAGGCCGGCGCCGCGCTGGCCGCCGCACGAGAGGCAGGGGTTCGGAAAATCGTCCGGGTCTCGATCTTCAACGCAGCTTGCGGCGGCCCGGCAGACGTGATCGGGCAACACGGCTGGA
>DATKJJ010000512.1:0-3267 GCA_035543695.1 Gemmatimonadales bacterium
TCTCTACTGCGCCCTATCGCGACAATCGCTCTATCGAAACCTCGACGCGGGTGCCCCCTACGGTGTGAAGACGCAGGATGGCGGGGAGGTGCCGCTCAGCCTGGCGCAGCTCGCAGACCTGATGACCCTGGACCTCGCGAACCGACTGGAGCAGCTGCCCCGGACGAGGCGAGACTTCGCGCAGATAGAACGCGATCGAATGGTCTACGAACAAGCCGTGCCGCTGTTGCCCGGCGCCGCCGTGGCGGAGTTTCGGGGCACGTTTCCCCATCGCAGCAAGGCGGAGATCTTCGCGAGAAGGCTCATGAGCCAGCCGCGGCGAGCGCTTCGTTCAATCACGAGGCGGTTGAAACAGAACTGATTTGGCCTGGCAGCGCCCACTCCGCCCTCACCGCTTCCAGAGCCTGCGCTCTCGAAGGCTCGGCGGGAAATTGCTCGAGTGGCGCAAGCCGGATGTCCCGCCGCCCCAGTCGGCAAAGCCATCTTCAGCCGCACCGTCATGGCTGACATTCAGCTTCTCGCTGCCGTCGGCATTCATCACCAGAATCTCCGCGTCCTCCGTATCCGACTCGGTGAACACGATCTTGGAGCCGTCGGGCGACCAGTCGGGACTGAGATCGAAGCCCAGGTGGGCCGTGAGTGCGCTCCGCCCGGTACCGTCCCGATTCATCACCGCAATCTCGCTCTCCAGTGGATTGTCCACCGGGCTGGTGGTGAACAGGATTTGCCGGCTGTCGGGCGACCACACCGGACCATCGTCATCCGCCACGTCGTTCGTCAGATTGATCAGTCCGCCTCCGTCCGGATTGATCAGCATGATGTCCTTGTCGCCCAGGCTGGCGAAGGCGATGGCACTCCCGTCCGGCGCCCAAGCGGTCTCGAACCCACCGAGATCGGGGGGCGTGATCTTGATGTCCCCGGTTCCATCCACATTGACCACGTGGATTCCGTTGTCACTCATATTCTCGCTGGCATAGGCGATTCGCTGCCCATCGGGCGACCAGGAGGGGTAGGTGGCCCCGACCACGATCCGGGTTTGCGCCTTGCCGTCGGCCCGCATCACCCAGAGATCCTCGAAGATGTTCTGCCCGGTCGTGCGCTCCCGGAGGAAGGCGATCCGGAGCCCATCGGGAGACCACCGGTACTGGCTGATGAAGCCCTGAGCCAGCCGTGCCCGGCCGCTCCCATCGGCATTCATGACCCAGAGATCGCCAGAGACCACGCTGAACAGCAACTTCTGTCCGTCGGGTGACCACACCGGGAAGAAATCGCCGCCGGCACCGGGACTAAGCCGGGTGAGCCCACTGCCATCGGGATTCACCACCATGATGGCGCCATTGCCGTTCCGGACCGAAGTGAACGCGATGCGCGACGGCGCCGGAACTCCGACACAGGTGACCGCAAAGATCACCGTAGCCGTTCCGCCGGGAGGCACGGTGACGGTCCGCGGGTTTTCTCCGGCGACGGCGCAGGTCAGCTCCACATTGGCCAGCAGGACGGTGTGCATTCCGGCGGCGAGGTTGAGCACGGTAATCGAGGCATTGGCGCCGATCGCCTGAGAAGCCCCCCCATCGACCGTGACCTGGTAGCCGTCGGGCTCGTTGCCGCTCGTGCTGGCCTGGATCTCGAGGCTGCCGGTCACCGGGGGTGCCGGAGTGCAGGTAATGGTGAAAGTCACGGAGGCGGTTCCTCCCATGATCACCGTGACCGGCTGGGGATTGCTCTCCGCCACGCTGCAGTTGGCCGGCACATCGGCCAGACCAACGGCGTGCTCCCCGGCGGCAATGCTGGGCACCGTCTGGGTGGTGCTGGCCGCGATGGTGCCCTGGGCAGTTCCATCGAGCAGCAGGGTATAGCTCTCCGGGGCCGGTCCGGTGGAAGCGGTGGTCACCTGGATACTGCCGACCGGAGGCACGCAGGTTACCGCGAAGGCGACGGTCGTCGTTTCCCCGCCGGTAATGGTCACCGCAGTGACGTTGGCGCCCTCGACCGTGCAGCCTTCGGGCAGTCCGTTCAGGGTCACCGTATGGGAACCGGTTTCGATATCCGTCAGAGTAGCCGTGGCGTTCAGGCCGATCGGGACAGCCGTTCCGCCGTCCAGCGCGTAGTTATAGCCGCCCCCGGAAACCGGCTGGCCCGTGGTGGTGGTGGTGATCGTGAGGTTTCCGGTGGAGGGAGGCGCAATGCCGCCGCCATCGTCCCCACAGCCATATAGACCCAGCCCCAGAGCCAGGGCGATCGGTGCACGCTTCAAGCAAGGCCTCCCGGATTCCCGGTTTCCAGCACGCGGTTTCAGTCTGACACCGGTAAGGAGTAACCAACGGTCGATGAAGCTGAGAAGGGCCTGGCTCACAGCGCCGCCTGAGACTTGACCTTTACTTGATCCAGGGAGCGATCTTCCGGCCGGCTGACAGCCGCAACAGACGGCAATGGTCCGGAACTCCCCCTATCCGGCGGCTCGATGGCAAATAGCTTATCCGGTTCAGGTATAACGCTTTTCCGTTTGACTACCAGTCCTACCAGGAGTTCGCGTATGCCGTCTCGCGAACCAGCAGGTTTGGCTTGCCTCGGCGTTGTTGCAGCTTCCAGCCTTCTCCTCCTCGCTTTGAGCGGGTGCGGAGGGGACGGGAGTGGTTTTCAGCTCCCTCCCACCACCGGCACCCTCCTGGTCACCACCACCACGGCGGGCGATGAGCCCGATCCGGACGGTTATACGGTCCAGCTCGATGGCGGGGAGTCCCAGCCGATCGGCGTGGCCGCTACCATCGAGCGGTCCGAGCTGGAGCCCCGCGACGACCATACCCTTCGGTTGGATGGCCTGGCCCCCAACTGCAGTGTGCAGGAAAACCCCCGCACCGTCCAGATTGCCGCCGGTCAAACTACCACAAGCACCTTCGCCGTGGTGTGTACTGCCACCAGTGGCGGTGTGGTGATCACTACTGTCACCACTGGCGCGGCTCCTGATCCAGATGGCTATGGCGTGGTGCTGGACGGCGTAGACCAGGGTCTTATCCCGGCCAACGGTCAGCTCAGCCTCACTGGGCTGGCGCTCGGCAGCCACGTGGTCGGCCTGAGCGGGTTGGCGGGGAATTGTAGTCTCCAGGGTGACAATCTGCGTGCGGTGACCGTCGCGCCGGGCAGCAGTGCAACGGTGGACTACGCCATCACCTGCTCGGCGCCCCCTGCGAATGCCGGCACCCTGCGAGTCATCACCGCGACTACCGGCGACAGTCCCGACCCGGACGGCTACAGCTTCTCGCTCGACCG
>DATKJJ010000513.1:0-4360 GCA_035543695.1 Gemmatimonadales bacterium
GACACCAGCGACCCCAACGCCGAGTGGTACTGGAACGTCCCGGTTCAGGAGGATACCGTCCTCTTGTCCAGCCGGACCGGCCGGCGTCGACCGCGCTATTAGGAGATGGCAATGGCAGTGTTCTCAAGGACCTTCGCTGTAGCACTGGTACTCGCCGTCGCAGGCTTGCCGGTCAGGGCCCAGACCACTCCAGCACTGAATGCTCGAAGCAAAGGATCGAGCAAGGCGCCGGTCACGGTCTACGAGATGTCCGACTTCCAGTGCCCCTACTGCCGCCAGTTTGTGGAGGAGACTTTCCCCCGGCTGGAGCGCGACTACATCGCGACCGGCAAGGTGCGCTGGATCTTCATCAACTATCCTCTCACCAGCGTCCATCAGCATGCCGCGGCCGCGGCGCAGCTGGGCATGTGCGCCGCCCAGCAGCAGGGGTTTTGGAAGATGCACGATCTGCTCTTCAAGTATCAGGAGACCTGGGCGCCGCTCAAGGAGCCCGGTCCCTTCTTCGTGTCACTGGCCGATTCGGCCGGACTGTCCAAGCCGGTCCTGCTCAGCTGCCTGGACTCTCCGGAGACCTTGAACAGCGTGCGGGCCGATGCCGAAGGCGCGGCGCGGTCCGGCGCCACCAGCACTCCCACGTTTTACATCGAGGGTGGTCTGCTGGAAGGTGCGCTGCCGATCGAGGTGTTTCGGCAGGTGTTGGATTCGGTGTATGGTGTGAAAGCGGGAAAGACGGGAGGGACAGGAAAGAAGGGATCCTAGAAAGCCAAGAAAACATCATACAGCGCATGGGTCCACGCGGTGATCCCAAATCCACGCAGCAGGTAGAGCGCGCTGAAGAGGAGACCGGCGATGGCGCGGAAAGTGAACGAGCCCAGAGCAAACCGCTCGCCGTAGCCGCCCACGTAGTGAAACGCCGAAAAGATGAGAGCGCCCAGGATCACCGCGAACAGGCCGGCGCCCTGCCGCGACCAGCCAAATCCCTTCCTCGCAATCAGCACCAGCCCTGAAACCAGCAGTACCCGGAACACCAGCTCCTCGTAGATGCCGGCTCCCAGAGACACCATCACCTGAGCGGAAAAGCCAAGGGTTGCCGGGGCTAGGGCCAGGCGAGGAAGCAGCAGACCGGTGAGCGTGCTCGCAACCAACCCAAAGATCAGTCCGTAGGCGATCGATTCGGCCGCCATGAACACAAAGTAGCGGGGGCGAATTCCACCCGAGCGGCGAATATCTCTCCCAATCAGTACGGCTCCGCCACCCACCAACACCAGCCCAAAGAGGGCCAGTCCGTACCGGCCACCCAAGCCGACGAAAAGCTGCTTCAGCAGCACATCCGCCCCGTTTCGGACCCGCACCATTTCCAGCCGGGAAAGCAGAAGCGCCAGGGCTTCATACGCGACCAGGAGGGGAAAGGCAAAGCTCAGGCTGTAGCGGGGCGACTGAGCCAGACGCCAGTAGTTGGCGGGAAAGGCTAGGCGGGCTGAGGAGGTCATGAAAAAAAGGGGCCGCTCGAGCGGCCCCCCCAGGTTCGAAGTGTCGCCTGGGTCTTAGCTTGCAGCTTTAACTAACGGCCGCAGGCGACCCTTGACTCTGTAGACAATGGATCACCTCCTCGGTTGCAGGTGGAACATGGTACTGCCGGAATAATTGTAGCAACATTTGCCGCTGCGCTGCAAGCCTCTTCCGTTTGGAATGGAGGCCCGCAACATTGCGCCATGCCGTCCACCTCGGGGGCCTATCGAGCAGCCATTCGTCTCGGCATGGCGGTGGCCCCCGCATTGGGCCTGCTGCGTCCCCGGATCCGGGCCGGACTGCGCGCCCGATCGGCTGCGGGTGAACGGCTCCTTGATTGGTCCCGATCGCACCGGGACCCGAGCCGGCCACTGGTCTGGTTTCATGCGGCCTCGGTGGGAGAGGGCCGGCAGGCGGAGAGTGTGTTGCTCGCGCTGCGCCGCCGCTGCCCCGAGTGCCAGATCGTGTATACCCACTTCAGTCCCTCCGCTGAGGCGCTGGCGGAGGGAATACCGTCCGATGCTTCGGACTACCTCCCGTACGATCTGCCCGAAAACGTGGATCGGCTGCTGCAGACGCTTCAGCCGGACCTGCTGGTCTTCGCCAAGCTCGATGTCTGGCCCGAGCTGTCCACCCGAGCGGCCGGCGGCGGGGCCGACCTGGCTCTCATCGCCGCCACGGTGAGCCCGGGCAGCAGTCGTCTCCGCTGGCTCGCTCGGCGGCTGCTGGGACCGGGTTACCGCGCCATCACCGTAGCCGCGGCGATCGCGCCGGACGATGCATTCCGGCTGGAGCGGCTGGGCGTTGCCCTGGAGCGGATCCAGGTCCTGGGCGATCCGCGTTTCGATAGCGTGGTCGCGCGAGTGAAGGCAGTTGCGCCCGACGATCCCCTGCTCCGGCTGGGAGGCGGAGCGCCCACCCTGGTGGCGGGCTCGACCTGGCCCGAAGACGAGGCCGTTCTCCTCCGGGCGTTTGCCAGGATCTTCCGCGAGCGACCCGATGCCAAGCTGATCCTCGTTCCGCACGAGCCCACCGCCGCGCACCTAGCCCGGGTCGAGCGAAACACCCGCTCGGTAGGACTGCCGTCCCCCGTGCGGCTCGGTAGCGCAACCGAACGTGACTCCATTGTCCTGGGCGATCGAGTCGGGGTGCTCGCGGTCCTGTATGGCGCGGGCACAATGGCGTACGTCGGGGGCGGATTCGGACGAGCCGGTCTCCACTCCGTGCTGGAGCCCGCGGCCTGGGGACTGCCGGTCGTGTTCGGGCCCCACTGGCAGAACAGCCGGGACGCCGGACTACTGCTGCATGCCGGCGCGGCCCGGGCGTTAGCCCACGAACGCCTGGGTCCCGCGGCCCAGGCCCTTCACGACCAGTGGCAGGACTGGATCCGCGATGAGGCTACCCGGGAGACACAAGGTGCAAAGGCGCTGGAAGTGGTGAATTCAGGAATGGGTGCATCGGAGCAAACTGCCGACCTGCTGGCCCAGCTTATTTCACGACAACGCCCTCGAAAGTTACGCTCCTGGGCACCAACAGACCTGCAGTCAAAATCGTGACCAGCACGTCGGGAAACCGGCTATGCACTGTGATCCGGAGCTCACCGACGGCGCTGCCTCCGGCGAGTTGGGCCGCAAGCGCTTTCCTCAAAGACGGTTCCTTGAGCTTGGCCACACCCCAAAAGGCAAAGACGGCGTGAGACCTGACCTCGAAGCGGGTTCCTTGTAACGGTTGGTCGGCAGACGCAGCCATCGTGATCGGCACACCTAGCCTGGCAGCGTCGAAGGTTTCAGAGCAGGCGGTCAGCGTGCCGACCAGAAGCAGGGCGGGAAGGATCAGGTTCGAGAATGCCGGCCGCCTCCTCCGAATGATCACAGACCGGGGATCCGGAAAGCATAGTGCGCGCCCAGGCCGAAGACGCTGGGGTCTCCCCCATCGAGGAAGACGCGGTCATACGCCGCGTGTAGCCCAAAGCCATTCAGCAGATTGAGCTCGACTCCGCCACCCAGGCCGAAATTGGTTTCCGTTTCGGACACGCCGCCTCCGGATACCTTCACCACGTCTACCCGGGGAGCGATCCACGGACGGATCGCCAACGCAGGATTGGGAATGGTCAGCGCGAATCCCAACCCGACAGGAAAGCGCAGCTCGGTCTCATCGTCGGGGAGAATGCTGAGATCCGGCTTGGAGTATCCAATTCCACTCTGAAGCGTCACCGAAAGAGGAACGAGCGGACCCCCAATCACTCGGAGATTGAGGGTAGCGCCCAGCGACACGTCGCTGCCAGCGTCTCCTTCAGGATCGAAGGTGGATATCATGGCGGTAGCGCCGAAGGCTCCAAACCCGGCGCGGCCGGTCAGCGCGTAGGCGGTGCCCTTGCCGGCCTCCTCATCGGGAAAGCCCACGTCGCCGTAGAGGGCGATGCCGGAGGCCACGCCACTGTTATTGACCGGGATGCCGCGAACCTGGGCCACCACCACTTGGCTGCCAGCGGTGAGGCACAGCGTCAGGCTCGCGATCGCGAGAGCCGCCTGGGCGCATTGTCTCATCGTCGTCTCCAGAGTTTAGCGGAAACTCCCCCGGGTGGGGCGGCGCGCCAGAAGCTAGTCCGGGCCCTGCCCCAATGCAAACGCCCGCCCGCGACTTCGCGGACGGGCGCAGCACTCGCAGCGGAGTTTATTTGATGTACGTTGCCGCTATACCGAGACCTTCGATGTCACCGACACCACCACTCACCCGCACCCCGAAGTTCTGGCTGAACCGCACGTCCACACCCAGACCCAGCGCGAAATCCACGTTGCTGTCGCCGCCGCCGAACGTCGGGACGATCACGGGATGGGCGTAGGGAGTAAAG
>DATKJJ010000514.1:0-6311 GCA_035543695.1 Gemmatimonadales bacterium
CTGGAGCTTGGTGCCGGGAGACTGGATCGGGAGGCTCACACCGCCCTGTCTGGCGGTGCGACCACCGTCTTCCGGGACGACGAGGAGGCCTTCGAAACCGCGGCGCCGAATCTCGCGGGACTGAACCTGGCAAAACACGAGGCGGGAGACGCCGCGTTCGAGCTGGAGCATGTTGCCGGCTCGGATCCAATCACTGGAGGCCTCGGCCCCGTCTTCGACAACGTGTCCTGTGAGGGGTGCCACCTGGGTGACGGGCGTGGCCGTCCGCCGGAAGATGGCCTGAGTTTCTCATCGATGCTGTTTCGTTCCAGCATCACGGGCAAGGATGTGAACGGTGGTCCTCTGGGAATACCGGGAGGGTTTGGCGGTCAGCTGCAGACACGAGGGGTGGCGCCCGATCAGGCCGACATTCAGGCCTCGGTATACTACACGACGACCGAAGGAAGCTTCGCCGACGGCACCAAGTTCCAGTTACAAGATCCTCATTACACCCTGACCGGGCTCTATCCCGGCCTTGCGGCTGACTTCCTCTTCTCGCCCCGAGTCGCTCCCGTGGTGTTTGGCCTGGGATTGCTCGAGGCCGTCCCCGCTCTCAGCATACTCGCCCGGGCGGACCCCCGGGACTTCAATCGCGATGGGATCTCGGGCCGAACCAATGTCGTCTACGATGCGGTCCACCGGCGGCAGGCACTCGGCCGGTTTGGCTGGAAGGCGAATACGCCGAACCTGCTGCAACAGACCGCAGGGGCTTACAATGGCGACATGGGCGTGACCTCGGATCTGTTCCCGAGCGAGTCCTGCGCCGGCCGAAGCGGGACCAGCTGCAGCACCACTCATGTCGAGGTGAGCGCGGAAATCGTTGGGGATGTTGCCTTCTATACTCAGACGCTCGCCGTTCCGGCCCGACGCAACCTCAACGATCCAACCACCCGGCGGGGCGAATACCTGTTCTACGCTTCCGGCTGCGATGGCTGCCACACCCCGACACTCCGTACCGGGAGACTGCAGGGCGTACCGGAGGTTTCGGGTCAAGTCATCCATCCGTACACCGACCTCCTGGTCCATGACATGGGTCCAGGCCTCGCTGACGGCCGCCCCGACTTCCAGGCGTCAGGAAGCGAGTGGCGCACTCCGCCTCTGTGGGGGATCGGACTGGTCCAGACGGTGAACGGTCACAGCCGATTCCTGCACGACGGCCGGGCCGGCTCACTGATGGAAGCGATACTCTGGCATGGAGGAGAGGCCACCCGGGCGCGCGATCGGGTCAAGGGACTGAGCCAGCCGGACCGGGACGCCCTGATCGCGTTCTTGAATTCGCTGTAGGGGTTACTCGAGGCTGAGCACGACCGGCTCATCGCTTCCGGGTTGTAGCTGCGGATAGCGGGCGAGGATACGTCCACATGTGTTCCAGCGGAGTATCGCTTCATCGTTCCCCGCGGGGCGCTGGGACTCGGCCTTCTCGTACCAGCTCATCGCATCCTGGAACCACTGATAGGCCATTTGCCCCGACCTGGGCATGCCGGATCGAAGCTGCGCCTTGGCGCAGCGCTCGCAGATGATGCCCGCGTAGTAGGCGCGCTTGTATTCGTCCTGGAGTCGGGGCAGCACCTCTCGTGCCCGGCGCACGCCTTCCGTTGGAGCGGTCCCGAACTGGTCGGTGATCGCCAGAAGAAGCGTGACCAGCGCCTGCTGGTTGTCGGGACTCACAGATAGTACGTCCAGGCAGATGCTCTCGGCCGAGCTGGGGTCGTTGATGATGCGGTAGCGCTCCGCCTTCTGTAAGGCGGTGGGGATGCCTTCCTTGGAGATCGGCTTCGGTTCGAACATGGTCTCACTCGAGTCGAGAGTCACGAATCAGGCGTGACGCGCGACTTCCTGCTGAAGATTTTCACCAATTTACCCAACGGATCGAAAAATTCGTCCACCACCCGCTCCTTGAGCGGAATGATCGCGTTATCGGTGATGGTGATGTGCTCCGGGCAGACCTTGGTGCAGCACTTGGTGATATTGCAGTACGCGATGCCATGGGCCCGGCGAAGCTCTTCGATCCGGTCTTCCACATCGAGGGGATGCATCTCCAGCGCGGCCACATGGACCAGGAATCGGGGACCGATAAAATCCTGGTGAAGATGATGGTCCCGCAGGACATGGCAAACGTCCTGGCACAGAAAACATTCGATGCACTTCCGAAACTCCTGAACCCGGTCGACGTCCGACTGGTCCATGCGCCAGGTGCCGTCCGGGGCGTCCGCGGCGCGTGGGGTGAAGGGTTTAATCCGCTGCTTCACCTTGAAGTTCCAGGAGACGTCGGTGACCAGGTCCTTCACCGGAGGGAAGGCGCGCATCGGCTCGACCGTCACTGGCCTCTCCAGCGGCAATTCGCTCAGCCGCGTCATACACATGAGTCTGGGCGAGCCGTTCACCTCGGCCGAGCAGGAACCGCATTTGCCGGCCTTGCAGTTCCAGCGAACCGCGAGATCGTTGGCCTGCTCGGCCTGGATCTGGTGAATGACATCGAGCACCACCATTCCCGGGGAGATGGTTGTGGGGTAGTCCACCAGCTTCCCCCCCTGCCGATCGCCGCGCCAGACCCGGAACACGGCTCGACCGCTGGGCTCGCGCTTGGGCTCCGGAGGCTGTTTCTCCTGAACCTCCCCGGTTTCGGCGAGGTCGGGCTGCATCGTTTCGCCGGTAACTACACCCGGACCAGTCATCGTTGCTCCAGAATGAGAGATCCTTCGCTGCGCTCAGGATGACACGCAGCGCTGAGAGCGCGGCGTGTCACTTCTGCTCCTGGACGATCCGCTTGAGCTCCGGAGGCATGTCGGACACCGGCTCGCGAGAGAGCCGCATCTGCGCATCCTCTCCCTTACGGATCACGATGTTGTACGTGGCTGCCAGCGGGTCTTTCTCCGGATAATCCTCCCGAAAGTGGCCACCCCGGCTCTCCTTCCGGTCGATAGCGGCCCGCGTGATTGCCTCCGACACGGTGAGAAGGTTCCCCAGGTCCAGCCCGGTGTGCCAGCCCGGATTGTACTCCCGGTTTCCGGTGACGCCCACCCGGGAGGCCCGGTCCTTCAAGCGTTCGATCCCCTGCAGGGCACGCTTCATCTCCGCCTCGGTCCGTACGATCCCGACCAGCGTCTGCATCATGGTCTGCAGCTCCTGCTGCACCTGATATGGTCCCGCTCCGTCGGAACCACCATCCCGCTCAAAGGGAGCCAGGGCCGAGCGAATGGCGTCATCCACATCGGCCAGATCCACGTCGCCAAGCCGGTTTTCACGCGCGAATTGCGCTGCATAGTCGCCGGCCCGCTTGCCGAACACCAGAAGATCCGACAACGAGTTGCCGCCCAGCCGGTTGGCTCCATGAAGGCCGGCGGCGCACTCTCCGGCGGCGAAGAGCCCAGGCAGGGTGCTCGCCTGGCTATCGCCGTCCACCCGGATTCCGCCCATGACATAGTGGGTGGTCGGACCGACTTCCATCGCCGTCGTGGTGATATCGATGTCGGCCAGCTGTTTGAACTGGTGGTACATACTGGGGAGCTTCCGGATGATGTGCTTCCGGGCATCGGGCAGCTTGCGCTTGATCCAGGAGATGTCGAGAAAGACTCCACCATGAGGACTGCCTCGACCCTCCCGAACCTCCCGCAGAATGCATCGGGCCACGTGATCCCGGGTGAGCAGCTCAGGCGGCCGCCGGGCGGTCTTGTCACCCTGGGTGTAGCGCCACCCTTCTTCCTCGTTGTCCGCGGTCTGGCTCCGGTAGTTCTCCGGAATGTCACCGAACATGAACCGTTTCCCCTCGCGGTTCAGCAGCACTCCGCCTTCACCCCGGACACCTTCGGTGACGAGGATGCCGCGCACGCTGGGCGGCCAGATCATTCCGGTGGGGTGAAACTGAACGAACTCCATATCCTGGAGCGCAGCACCGGCGTGATACGCGAGCGCATGCCCGTCGCCAGTGTACTCCCAGCTGTTGCTGGTAATCGAGTAGGCCCTTCCGATACCGCCGGTGGCAAGAACCACGGCCTTGGCGCGGTAGAGATGGAAACGTCCCCGCTCCCGATCGTACCCCACCGCAGCGGTCACCCGGGCGCCATCGGTGCACAGCTGGATCACCGTGCACTCCATGTGCACGTCGATACCCTGATGGATGCTGTGGTCCTGAAGCGTGCGAATCATCTCGAGACCGGTCCGATCTCCCACATGGGCCAGTCGGGGGTACTTATGTCCTCCGAAGTTGCGCTGGAGAATGCGGCCATCTGCCGTGCGATCGAACAGCGCGCCCCACGCCTCCAGCTCCCTGACCCGGTCGGGCGCCTCCTTCGCGTGCAGCTCCGCCATACGCCAATTGTTCACGTACTGGCCACCCCGCATGGTGTCGGCAAAGTGGACCTTCCAGTTATCCCGGTCATCGACGTTTCCCAGTGCGGCGGCGACGCCCCCCTCCGCCATGACGGTGTGGGCCTTCCCCAGGAGTGACTTGCACACCAGTCCGACCTTGGCGCCTGCCGCTGAGGACGCAATCGCCGCGCGGAGCCCGGCTCCACCGGCACCGATCACCAGGACGTCGTGCTCGAAGGTCTGGTATTCCGACATCAGTCGAGAGTCGCGAGTCGAGAGTCGCGAGAAGACCTCACAAAATCCTCCAATCCGTCCAGATCCCCATCGAGCACAGCCGCACATACAGGTCTGCGAACATCACCGAGAAAAGGCTCATCCAGGCCCACCGCATGTGTGCCCGATTGAACCGGCTGGCGCAGTCGTACAGCCGTCGGCGCACCGGACGACCGGCCAGCCGATCGAGATAGCCCCCAATTACATGCCGCAAGGAATGACAACCCAGCGTGTAGCCACTCAGCAGCACCCAGTTCGCCGCGAGCACCAGTGTTCCCAGTCCGATGCCGAATGATTTGTGGCCGGTGGCGGGATCGATGAACCACAGGGCCTGCAAGACATCGTAGGCGAGCACCAGCAGGAACAGGAGGCCGACGTAGAGAAAGTACCGATGGATGTTCTGCATTATGAGAGGGAATGCCGCCTCGCCGCAGTACTCTTTCCGCGGTTCCCCTACAGCACAGGCAGGTGGGTCCGCCCAGAAGGCTTTGTAATACGCGCCACGGTAGTAATAACAGGTGAGACGAAAGATCCCCGGGAATGGAAGGATCAGGAGCGCGGGCGAGAAGACGAGCCATCCTGGCCACCAGCCGGGCTTGGGGCCGAACCACGCGTGGGGTGAGCTGCCGAACAGCTCAGGCGAGTAGAACGGAGAGAGATAGGGGCCGTAGCTGTAGTGCTGGCCCTGGAAGGCAGCCCAGGTGGAGTAGCAGATGAAGCTGGAAAGCAACACGACCACGATGGCGGGCTGTAGCCACCACCAGTCCTTGCGCGTGGTCTCGCCGAAACGGCGGCGAACGATCGGGAGCTGCGCGTGGGCCATGCCATACTCCCTGGCTGTAGAAGGGGTGCCGCCGCACGGTGGAATTAGGTGTTGGGTGCCGCACCGGCCAGCCGGAGTATTCAAACCGCCAATGGCAGTCTGTCAATGCCGCCCTCTACGTCGGGCCCTGCTGACCCCAGCGTTGGGATGGTGGAGGCAGGTCCGGATTACGCAGCGGCGGAATCTTGCTGGTAAACGGCACGCCGGTGATTCGGTCGGTATTGTCGTCCCGCACCCGATACGCGGCCGGGAAGTCGTCGCTCTGCTCCATCCACTGCTGCAGCACCGCCGCGAGCTCTCGCACCTGCTTGGCGTAGCGAGGCTCGTCGGCCACGTTGCGGAGCTCCCAGGGATCCGCTTTCAGGTCGTACAGCTCGAGTCGCGCCCGGGGAACCTCGAAGAGCCGGCGCTGGGCGGAGGTGAGCCGCCCGGCTTTCGCCCGAGCTCGCAACGCAAGAAATGACGGACTCGCCCCAATGTCGGCGGCGGTGCAGAGCGGCAGATCGGTATAGGCGTCGGTCCGGATCAGCTTGAACCGGAGCGTGCGCACCGCGCGCTGATGCTCGTCGCAGTCGTGCCAGTTGCGCTCGCTGAACACCTGGGTCCGCCCGGTGAACTTCGTGGGCTCCGTGAGCAGCTGCTTGAAGCTCCGGCCCTGCATCGAATCGAGCCGACCCACTCCCGCGATATCCAGCAGCGTGGGGGTCAGGTCCACGGTACTCACCGGCCCCCGGTCGTACACCGTTCCTGCCGCAATCACACCTGGCCAGGAGAAGATGAGCGGCGTCCTGGTGCCGGAGTCATACAAGGTGCCTTTCTCCCGCGGAAAAGGCGCGCCATTGTCGCTCAGGAACAGCACCAGCGTCTT
>DATKJJ010000515.1:0-3248 GCA_035543695.1 Gemmatimonadales bacterium
GCCGATACTTCGCTGAGCACGTACCCCAGGGTTCCCGAGAGCAATCCCTCGATCCGATCTACCCGGTCTCCCGATTCGACCAGCTTGTGATAGGTGTCGATGATGGGAAGACCGGCCCCGACGGTTGCCTCGTGCAGGATCCGACGGCCTTGAGCCCGCGCCGTCTGCCACAGACCGTCGCTCTGGCTCCGAGACCCGGCCAGAGGACGCTTGTTGGCCAGCACGAGATCCATCCCGAGGGTGAGCGCCTGCTCCAGCACCGGTCCGGTCTCATCGGCCGTGAGGTCTACCAGCACCGGCCGGGAGAGGGCATGCGATGAAACATGGGCCAGTGCCTCCGGGGTGCTCGCTGGCGTTCCCCCCGCTATCCGGGCAAGCGACCGACCCGCGTTCTTCTGCCGGATCAGGCTCTGGAGAAGTCTCGCACCGATGCCCCCGGACTCGAACACAAAGCCGGAGCGGTCGATGATTCCCACGATCCTAAGCGACAACGTCGGCCGCTTCACCGCTCCAACCAGTGAGGCGAGCGCCCGCCCGATCTGTCCAAAGCCCAGCAGCACCAGTTCCATGCGCTCTGGCCGGACCACCGAGCCGCCGGCGATTCGCGAGAGCTGAAAAGCACGGTGGATTCGCCGCTGGGCCTCTGCAGCCTCGTCGGCCGACACCACCACAGAGATATTCAGCTCGGACGAGCCCTGGGCTATGGCCACGACGTTGATATCGGCAGCAGCCAACGCCCCGAACGTGGCAGCTGCAACCCCGGGAGTGCCGTGCATTCCCAGCCCAACCACCGCGATGGTCGCCATGCCGGGACTGACCTCCACCCCATCGATCTCGCGGCCGCTGATCTCGTGCTGGAACTCCTCCATCAGTCCCTGGCGCGCCGCCTCCGCCAGCGGTTCGGGAACGCTGAAGCAGATCGAATGCTCCGACGATGCCTGGGAAATCAGCGACACCGAAATTCTGCGTCCGTGAAGAGCGGCGAAGGTCCGCGCGGCAATTCCGGGTACTCCCAGCATGCCGTTGCCGGTCACGGTGATCAGAGCCTGACCTCCGGCTGCGGTCAAGGCTTTCACGGGGACGCGCCCGGGGGACACCCGCTCCGACACCTCGGTCCCGGGAGATTCAGGATCGGCAAAGGGTCGGACGTGCACCGAGATCCTCCGCCCCGCGACCGGGGTCAATGCCCTCGGGTGAAGCACCTTCGCTCCATAGTAGGCCAGCTCCGCCGCCTCCCGGCTATGAAGCTGTGGGATGACTCGAGCATCCGGGACCACTCGAGGATCTGCCGTCAGCAGTCCGGGCACATCCTTCCACAGGTTTACTCGAGAGGCACCGAGGGAACGGGCCAGCAGCGTGGCGGTGAGATCAGAGCCGCCGCGGCCCAGTGTTGCCAGCTCTCCGGTTGGGGTGGCCCCGATGAACCCGGGGACCACCGGGATGGTGCCCCGCTTCAGCAGTGGCACTAGCACCCGCTGCACACTTCGGTCGGTGCGGGCAAAGTCGGGCGAGGCCTGCCCGAAGCTGGCGTCCGTATGCACCACCTCCAGGGCATCGACATACTTGGCGGCGAAGCCCTCGGCCCCGAGAGCGGCAGCAAAAATTCGGGCACTGAGGCGCTCGCCCCGGGAAAGCAAACTGTCCGTTGTACGGGGCGTCAGCTCCTGAAGCACCCGTAGTCCATGGGCCAGCGCTTCGAGCTCAGTGAATGCTTCGTCGATCTGCTCGGTCAAGGACGAACGGAGTCGAGCTGCAGGCAGCATGGCCCGCACCACGTCGGTATGGCGGGATCGCAGCCGGTCGATCAGCGCCCGAACTGACGCCTCATCCGCCGACCCCGCGCTCCGGGCCACTTCGAGCAGCGCATCGGTGACACCAGCCATGGCCGAGACCACCACCACTACGGGAGTGGAGCGGGTGCGGGCGACGATCTGAATGGCATGCCGGAGGGCGGGTGGGTCGGCCAGCGAGGCTCCGCCGAACTTATGCACCTCGGGTGCGCGGCGGTTTCGTGGCGGCATCAGGGGAGAGTCAAGGCTCGAGAGTCCAGAGTCAAGGGCAAGCGGGTATCTCTCTTGACCCGGGACCCCCGAGCTTCGACCTTAGCGAATGCTGGGTCTGCTCAAGCTCATTCAATCGATCATCAAGACGCTGCATTCTGCCGGGACTCCGGGTCAGGTGGCCGCCGGCATGGCGCTAGGCTCCGCCCTGGGCCTCACGCCGCTGATGAGTCTGCACAATCTGGTGGTCTTCTCCCTCCTGGTGCTGCTCAACGTGTCGTTTGGCGGCGGGATGCTGGGCTGGATGCTCTTTGTCCCCTTTGGTTTTCTGCTCGATCCGGTTTTCGACGGCCTCGGATTTCGCCTGCTGACCGCGCCGGGCCTGCGGCCGCTCTGGACCGACTTGACCAACACCCCGATCGTGCCGTACACCAACTTCAACAATACGGTAGTGCTCGGGAGCTTCGTCGGCTGGCTGGTGTTGGCTGTGCCGATCTTCTTTGCCGCTCGGTACGGAGTGGCAAAGTACCGGGCAACCATCGGCGAGCGGATACGCCAGTCTCGCTTTTACCGGGCAGTCACTGCCTCGCAGGTGTATAACCTGTACAAGATGTTCCGCCCATGAAGGTCAAGGTGTTTCGCTGGAAGGCAATCGGGCCCTTGCTCGGCCTCTTCCTCCTGCTCGGCCTTGTGGTCTGGATTTTCGCCGAGCCGGTGGCGCGGGACACGACCGAGGAAGCGAGCACCGAGCTGCTGGGCACAGAAGTAGACATCGGCAAGCTCAACCTGCTTCCCCGGCACGCATCCGTGGAGCTCCGGGCGCTGGAGATAGCCGACCCGTTTGTGCTGACTCGCAATCTGCTCGAGGCCGACGCGATCCGGCTCAAGCTCAATCCTGCGGCTTTGGCCGAGAAGAAGATCGTGATCGAGCACTTCACTCTGAGCGGAATGCGATTCGGTACTCACCGCAAGACGCCTGCGCGCCCACCCACCGGAAAGGGATTTACGCCTCAAGTCTACCGGGCTGTACAGCAGTGGACCGATCAGTTCAAGGTTCCGCTGCTCTCGTTGACGCCGGTGGATACCATCCGGCAGCTCTTTCTGAATCCGGATCAGCTCACCACGGTGAAGCAGGCAGAACGCGCGCTGGCCCGGACCGATTCGACTCGCAAGGCACTGGAGCAGACATTCAGCCGGCTGGACATTCGCCCCACCATCGATTCCGCTCAAGCGTTGGTGCGACGCCTG
>DATKJJ010000516.1:0-3323 GCA_035543695.1 Gemmatimonadales bacterium
GACGACGTCAACCTTCAGCACTTGCTGGCGAGCTATTCACAGCAGCGCCGAGAGTTTGCCGCCGAGCTTGAGTCCGAGGTCACCCATCTCGACCAGGATCCCGCTGAGTCGGGGCATGTGGCAGCCGCACTGCATCGGGGATGGATGGACATCAAATCGCTGGCTACAGGGCGGGACGAAGCTGCGATCATTGCCGAGTGTGAGCGGGGTGAGGATGTGGCGGTCAAGGCGTACGAGCAAGTGCTGGGGTCAGGGCTTCCGGCCGACCTTCAGGCCCTGGTGGAGCGGCAGTTTCTCAAAGTCAAAGAGGCTCACGATCAGATCCGTTCACTGGAACAGATCCATAGCCGCCATCGCTAGGCCAGCCGCCCAAAGGCTGACCTAGTTAGTTGTTACGGGGAGGTCTGAGGTCGCCCAGGCTCCCCGGGTGGACTGGCCAGTAACCGCTCGGCGAAATCCACCCGCTCCGCGAGTTCGGCTACTTCGGCGCGCAAAGCCGAGAGCTCTTCAATTACCTCAGCCGAAAGCTCGCCCTGGCGGAAGGAAGGCTGCTCGGGGTCCCAGATACACACCAGCCTTCCCTGCACATCCCGGAACGATCCTCCCGCTACCATGATCAGGTCATAGAGATACCAGAGGCCGGCGCCGCCGAGGGTGCATAGCATCAGAATGCCGGTGCCGGTCTTCCCCACATAGAAGCGGTGAGCTCCGAACGGCCCCAGGATGGCCGCCAGTGCCAGCGCGACCCCGCGCGACTTTTCAGAGGTTCCTGCGGACATTTCCATGGAGCCGGTCATGAATGTCCTCGGGGTCACGAGAATGCGCCCGGCAGGATTCGAACCTGCGACCCACAGCTTAGAAGGCTGTTGCTCTATCCAACTGAGCTACGGGCGCCTATCTTCACAATAACCCTTCAAACCCCCGCCACTGGCTACCCCCGCCACGGTTTGCCATTCCCAGCCGATCCCTCGGTGGGACTGGATTTTCCAGCTTTGACCTAGAATCTTGGAGTACCCCCAGAACTTGACTGGCCCTACGACCGGTTCCCAGCTCGAGGACTCAATGAAACGCTTCTCCCCCGTTCTTTACAAAATTCGGGCTGGTCTGGCAGAGTACTTCGAGCTGTTCATGACGACCGCCGGGGTGCTGCTGGCCATCATCATAACCGTGAGTGAGCTCTCTCGCGGGGAGCAAGGGATGGCGCTGATCTTTCTGATCTGGCTCCAGGGCTTCATCCTGTGGGCCGTGCACCGCCACTGCGTTCTCCGAAATCGGGCTCTGATCCAGAAGATGCGGCTCATGGTCCAGGACCGGGTCAATAACCGATTGACGGTTTGGCTCAGTCTCACCGACGTGCAGGCCCGCATCGCCGCTGAAGCCGGCCGGGAAGACCGGGAATCTGTGTCGCTGGCCGCCGCCCGGGCCGTGTCGCTGGAGCTGGAGAAGCTCTCAGTCGAGTCGCTCCGCACCTGGGAGCGGCGCAACGCCCGGTTCCTCTACTCTCGCCTCCTCTAGTCTCCGGACGCCTCCGGACGGCCCAGGCCACGGGCGAATCCGGAGGCCGCGTACTCGTCACATCGGGGCGCCGGGATTCGAACCCGGGACCTCCTGCTCCCAAAGCAGGCGCGCTACCGGACTGCGCCACACCCCGTCAGGCTGCTGCAAAATAGCCGCTCAAGACGCCGGCACCGAAGTCTTCAACGCCTGGAGGAAGGCTCTCAGGGCCCGGCCACGGTGGCTGACCGCATCCTTCTCTTCGGCTGAGGCGTCGCCAAAAGTCTTTCCCAGCTCATCGCTGAAGAACAGAGGATCATACCCGAAGCCGCCGGCGCCCTGAGGCGCCTCCAGAATCCGCCCGGTACAATCGCCGTAGCACACGAGAGGGACAGCGCCTGCGGAGCGGAGAAACACCAGGACGCAGCGATAGCGCGCCACCCGCTGGGCATCGGAAAGACCAGCCAAGCGTCGGAGCAGCTCGGCGTTATTGGCGGCGTCTACGTCCACCGGCGTGCCGGAGGCGCCGGCCCAGCGTTTCGAGCGGACGCCCGGAGCTCCCCCTAACGCGAATACCTCCAGTCCGGAGTCGTCGGCCAGGGTGGGCAACGAGCTCAGGCGCACAAAGTACTCCGCCTTCCGGCGGGCGTTCCCCTCGAAGGTGTCGGCGGCTTCGAGCGCATCGTCTTCGTTCGACTCGCGAAGCCAGATATCCTCAGGGAAGACCACCTGGAGCCCTCCCGGTACCAGGATGCGGCGAATCTCCTCCTGCTTGCCGCGGCTCCGCGTGGCAGCCAGAATTTTCACCGACCGAGAACTTTCCGCTGGGCCTGAAACAGCTCGGCGATACCCCGTTGAGCGACGTTCAGCAGAGTTTCCAATTGGGCCCGGCTGAAGGTGCCGTGCTCTCCAGTCCCCTGCACTTCCACGAATTCAGTGGGCTCCAACATCACGATGTTGGCGTCCACCCCGGCGTCCTTATCCTCCGCATACGCCAGGTCGAGCCGGATCTCCCCCTCGATGAGGCCGACCGAAACGGCTGCCACCAGCTTGCCGAAGGGTGAGGGCTGCCCGGTTCGTTCCGCCAGCCAGGCGCATGCGTCGGCCAACGCCACGCAGCCGCCGGTGATAGAGGCGGTGCGGGTTCCACCATCCGCCTGGAGCACGTCACAGTCCACCCGGATGGTGAACTCGCCAAAGCTCATGGTAGCCATGGCGGCGCGGAGCGAGCGTCCGATCAGCCGCTGAATCTCCTGGGTCCGGCCTCCTGGTCCATTCCGCTCGCGGGAGGTGCGCTCCACGGTTGCTCGCGGCAGCATCGCGTATTCCGCGGTGACCCAGCCCTCGCCGCTTCCCTTCTTGAAGCCGGGCACGCCGGTTTCGACGCTTGCGGTGCAGTGGACCAGGGTGCCGCCCATCCGTATGAGACAGCTCCCCTCGGCGTAGGGATTGGCACGCCGCTCCAGCACGAGCGGGCGCAGTTGATCCGGGGCGCGGCTGTCAGGTCTAGGCACGAAAACGATCCACGATATTGGAGGTGGAGAAGCCGGTGACCAGGGGAACTCGAACCACCCGCCCTCCCCGGGATTCTACCAGGTCGGCTCCGACGATGGCGCTGCGGGCGTAATCCGCTCCCTTCACCAGAACATCAGGGGCAAGCTGTTGAATCAGCTCGAGCGGCGTGTCCTCGTCGAAAATCACCACACCATCCACCGCCGCCATTCCAGCCAGGACCCGGCCCCGCGCGGCCTCATCATTCAATGGCCGATCCGGTCCTTTGCCCAGCCGCCGCACTGAGGCATCGCTGTTCAGCCCGACGATGAGCGCGG
>DATKJJ010000517.1:0-4794 GCA_035543695.1 Gemmatimonadales bacterium
TAGCCGATGGTCTCCCGCAAATCCCGGAGGTCATGACGGTTGAGCTTGCGAACCTCCTTGCCGTCCACGATGACCTGGCCCCTGTCGGGCCGGATCAACCCCACGATGTGCTTGAGGAGGACGCTCTTGCCGGTTCCTGAGGGCCCAAGCAAGGCGAGGGTCTCCCCCTCCTTCACCGTCAGGTTCACCCCGTCCAGGATCACCTGCGTCCCGAACCGCTTGTATACGTCGCGGAGTTCGATCATTGGTTGAGCAGCAGCTTGGCCAGCAAGGTGTCGAGCAGCAGAATCATGACGCAGCTCGAGACCACGGCACCGGTGGTGGATTTGCCCACGCCCTCAGCACCCTGCTGGGTGTTGAAGCCCATGTAGCAGGAGATGATGGTGATACAATTGGCGAAGGCGAACGCCTTGATGATCGAGTAGTACGCGTCGAACGGACGCCAGAAGACCCGGGCACCATAGGTGAAGTCGGCATCGGTCACCGGCAGGACGGCCTGCACCGAGACCCAGCCCGCGTAGACACCGACCACGTTGGCGAACACCACGAGCACCGGGATCATGATCGCCCCGGCCAGCACACGGGGGATGACCAGGTGAGAGGCGGGTGAGCGCCCCAGCGTCTCCAGCGCGTCGATCTGTTCAGTCACCCGCATCGTGCCAAGCTCGGCCGCGTAGCGGGCCCCGATCCGGCCCGCCAGCACCAGCGCCGTCAGCACCGGGCCCAACTCGAGCACGATGGACTCGACGATGAGCGTGCCGACAACGTAGTAAGGGATGTTGCCGCTGAACTGATAGCCGGTCTGCAGGGCCGTCACGGCGCCGGCGAAGCCGGAGACCAGCACCACGATCGGGAAGCTCCCGACACCGATATTCCACATCTCGGTGATGGTGCGGGGCAGCCAGATTCGCCATTCACCTATGGTCCGCGCCATCTCCCCGACCATCAGGCTCAGCCGGCCGATGTGAGCCAGGGCGCTCAGGACGTACTTGCCGACGGGGCGCCGTAGATCCAGCGTGGTGGACGGTGCGGTCATGGGCTATAAGCTACAGCGTACCGGCGGATAGCACACCGTACCCTCCTGCCTTATGGTTTTGGCTGCGACCATGCCCACACCCAAATACCAGACCTTCCGTCACCGCCTCACCCGCTGGTACCGGCGTACGGGGCGAGACCTCCCCTGGCGCAACACGCGCGATCCGTATGAGGTGCTGGTCTCCGAGTTCATGCTCCAGCAGACTCAGGTATCGCGGGTCGAGCTCTACTACGGAAAGTTTCTCCGGCGCTATCCCACGATTGATGCCCTCGCACGCGCTCATCCGGCCAAGGTGCGGGAGAGCTGGGAAGGACTGGGCTACTACCGGCGTGCCGTGAATCTGCACCGGCTGGCGCAGGTCGTCGTGGCGGATCACGGCGGCAGGGTCCCGGACGACCTTGAGTCGCTCAAACGCCTGCCCGGCGTCGGGCAATACACCGCCGGTGCGGTCGCCTGCTTCGCCTTCGAGCACGCAACGCCCACCGTGGACACCAACGTGGCGCGGGTGATTCGCCGTGCCTTCCATCCGCGAGCCTCCGGGTCCAAGGGCTTTCGGAAGATTTGGAACACGGCCCAGGCGTTGGTGCCCAAACGAGGCAACCCAGCCTGGACTTTCAACCAGGCAATCATGGAGTTGGGAGCGCGGGTCTGTACCGCCCGCGTCGCGCGCTGCGGGATGTGTCCGGTCAGGGCGGTCTGTGCGTCAGGAAGGAGGTGGCAGCCAGCCACATCATCCCTGGACTAGCCCATGATTCCCTGTCGTAGCCAACTCGCCTTGGCCCTCATGGCACTCCTCGCCTGCGAGGGGACCAGCAATTCCGACGATGGATTCACCGGTCTCGACCCGATCAACACCACGGTCGCCGCGGGAGACGGTCACAACTGCGAGATTGACGGATCCGGTCTGGCCGTCTGCTGGGGCCGAGGATCCGAAGGCCAGCTGGGTGGAGATTCAACGCCGGCCAAGGCCGGTCCGGCACTCGTCAGCGGACAAAACATCTTCACCGCACTTGTCGCCGGGAAGTACCACACCTGCGGCCTCACCGTTCAGGGCGCCGCCCTCTGCTGGGGACTGGACCAGAACGGTCAACTCGGCGGGGGAAGCTCGGCAACCGGAGACTGCGGAGGCTCTCCCTGCGCGACCTCACCCGCTCCCGTAGCCGCCAACCTCGTCTTCACCACCCTCGCGGCGAGCGGCCAGGAGACCTGCGGGCTCACCGCCGATGGATCGGCATGGTGCTGGGGCCTGAGCGACTTCGGCCAGTTGGGAACTCCGGCGCCGGAGAATTGTCCCGATGGTCCTTGCAGTCGAGCGCCGGTCGCCGTCTCCGGAGGCCATCATTTCGCGCGAATCAGCGTCAGCGGCAGCGGCCATGCCTGCGGTCTCACCGATGACGGGCAGGCCTGGTGCTGGGGCATCAACCACCAGGGCCAGCTCGGCGCCGATAGCGTGATCGAGTATGTCGAGGAGCCTCTTCGGGTCGCGGGCGGTCTTCGCTTCCGGCAGGTGAGTGCGGGTGGGCTTCACACCTGCGGGCTCACCGGAGACGGTACTCCATGGTGCTGGGGGATCGACGTCCTGCCACTGCTCAACTCCGGCGACCTCAAGTATTACGTCCCCAACCGGGTGAACACCTCCCTCAAGTTCGAGACGATCGAATCAGCCCGGGTCACCGAGTGCGGCCTGACCGCCGCGGGAGACCCCTACTGCTGGGGGGTCAACGGAGCTGGGGAGGTAGGAACCACGCCGATCGGGAGCACCTTCCGCTTCGACGCACCGGTCGCCGTAGGCGGCGGAGTCGAGTTCTCCCGGATCTGGGGGGAAACCGCGACCTACTGCGGAAATTCGACGAGCGGCGGAGTCTACTGCTGGGGACAGGGGACGCGCGGTGAGCTGGGAGCGGGGGCGACGAACAGCATTGTGCCGGTGAGGGTGCCGGGGACGTGACAGCAGGGGAAAGCAGAAAGAACTCAATACTTGCTGAACACTCCTCCGAGCAGAGCCAAGAGCCCCAGAGTTCCCGCAATACTCCCCGCGATCGCCTGCCGCTTCTTCAGCGCGTCGAAGAGCGCTGCGGTCTGGCCGGTCGGGTTGGTTCTGCCCAGTCGGGCGCCGTTGGGCAGCAGAACGAAGAGCACGATGAGTCCGGCCAGGAGGCCGGCACCCTGCATGAGCATGAGCCAGGCGGACGGCGTGCTGCCCGATCGCATGACGACGATGCTGAGGTACACGCCGGAGATCACGGCGACCAGCGCCCCCGGCGCCATCAGCCGGCGACCCACCTGGGCCTGCAGGCGGGCAATAGCGCCCTGGGTCGCGCGATCCTCCTGCCGTGCCATGATGCCCATCAGCATGTTCGAAAAGCCCCCACCCATCCAGGCCACAAAGCCCGCGATATGAAGCAGAATCCAGATTCGCATCAGGCAATCGTCTCGCTGAGCATGGTGTTGTCGATCGGATGGCGTCCGGCGAAGCCGGCATCGATATCGTGCCAGTGCGTGATCCGCTCCTCGCCGAGCTTCCAGCAGAGAAAGACCAGGCGATCCTCGCGCAGGGCGTAGAAATCCACCAGCCCCGCCTCGAATCCCTTGAACACGCACCCGATCTGATCGAGCTCCTCCAGGTACTCGTGGATTCGCTCGGCTTGGCTGGTCACCGCCTCGCGCGCGGCCAGCAGTTCCTGGGTCTCACCCCACTCGGCACGGGCCGGCCCGGTGAGCAGTTCATAGCGCGCCAGCGCCTCGCGCCACTGCGGGTACGCCAGCAGCAGGTCTCCCACGATGTGGCGCACCAACGGCAAGGTCCTCTCTGCCTCGGCCACGGTGAAGATCCTGGGAGTTCCCATGGTCAGGACCAGACGATGGTGATCCCCGAGACATCTTCCGGATGGCTGATAAAGCCCACGACCCGGTGATCGCCGTCGATCACGGTGATGGTCGCCCGCAGATGAGACTCGCTGGGGTCCTGGTTCATCTTCAAGACGAAGCCCTCGAGATCCTGATCCGGATTCACGACGCAACTGTCGGTACGCATCAGAGCATCGGCCCGGGTATACAGGGGATCGTTTCCCGCCGCGAGACAGCGGGTCACCAGATCCCGATCGCTCAGGACGCCGAGGAAGCGCCGGGTGCGATGGTCGTCCACCACCGGCACCACGGAGATATTGCGGCTGCGGAACATGATCGCCACTTCGCTCGCTGATGCATTGGCGACAGCGACGAAAGGGTTTGGAACCATCACTTCAGAAGCGCGCATTGCCCGAATCAGGTTAATGGGTAATTCCGAATCTGCTCACCCTTACGACGGAATCAAGCCCGCCAATGCCTTCAGGGCCGCCTCACGACCCTCTTCCACATAGCGCCGGATCAGGTCGAGACGGAAGGTAGCACCACGCTCGGCGGGAGGACGGATGTAGACCAGGGGCGGACGATCGGGCGTGAGCTTCCAGAGCGAGATCGCTTGGGCAGTCTGGTTCGCCATCAGAATCCGGGTGCTGTTGTTGTGGGTTTCGACCACCGGTGGAAAACTCGGTCCGTCGACCGGCGGGGTCTCGTCGAACCCGGGGCCGACGTCCACCGCCACCACCAAGCCCGGTTCGAACCAGGCCGCCACCTGAAGCGGCAGCACGGCACGAAGGCCGCCATCGGCGAAGCGGCGAACGCCGATGTTCGCCGGAGGATAGAACAGAGGCAATGCGCAGCTCGCGTACAACGCGTCCTGCAGCGGCGCCTCGGCGCCGCCCTCGCCGAAGCACATG
>DATKJJ010000518.1:0-2640 GCA_035543695.1 Gemmatimonadales bacterium
AAGAACGTGGGCAATGTGCAGACCTGCCGTGGGTCTCACACCCACTCGCTGCTGGTTGACCCCAAAGACAAAGACAACGTCTACGTCTACATCTCGGGCCAGGCTCCGGTGCGGTCGTCGACCGAGCTGCGGGGGTGCGTCATAGCGCCCAAGGACCCCAACACGGCCCTGTTCCGGATCGAAGTCATCAAGATTCCGCTGGCTCACCCGGACCAGGCGCGCATCGTGAGCTCGCCCCGAATTTTCCAGGATCTGGTGGCGCCGCCTACCCACGGCGAAACCCGGGAAGACAGCCTGGCTGAGGCCAAGGCCGTGGCCGAAGCGAAGGCCAACGGCGGGTTCATTGCCGTGATCCATGGGAAGGAGGAGGTGCTTCAGTCGGAGGACGTGGCCGAGCTGCTGAACCGCACGGTCAAGGCGCGGGGTGGCACCGGTGCTCCCACCGCCGCCGACAGCGCGGCGCTCAGGCAAGCACTCCCGACAATCGTTGACTCGGCGATGAAGGCGCAAATGGCGCAGGAGCCGGATTCCACTGCCGGCCCCACTCAGTGCCACGACATCACGCTGTACCCCGCTATCGGGCGAGCCGGTGGTGCCTGCGCGGGCTACGGTCTGTTGCTTGACATCACCGATCCCGCGCACCCGAAACGGCTCGCGGCGGCCTCGGACTCGAACTTCTCCTACTGGCACTCCGCCACCTTCAACAACAGTGGCAGCAAGATGCTGTTTTCCGATGAATGGGGCGGCGGGGTACAGCCCAAGTGCCGGAAGACCGACCCCAAGGAGTGGGGGGCCGATGCCATCTTCACCCTGAGCGGGCCGTCATCGATGCAGTTCCAGAGCTACTACAAGATGCCGGCACCCCAGTTGCCGTCGGAGAACTGCGTGGCACACAACGGATCGCTCATCCCCATTCCGGGGCGCGACGTGATGGCGCAGGCCTGGTATCAGGGCGGCGTCTCCGTGTTCGATTGGACCGATCCCAAGCATCCCAAGGAGATCGCCTATTTCGACCGGGGGCCGCTCGACCCTGAAAAGCTGGAGTTGGGGGGCTACTGGAGCACCTATTGGTACAACGGCTACATCTACGGCTCGGAGATCACCCGCGGGCTGGATGTGTTCGAGCTGCAGCCCAGCGGCTTCCTGACTCAGAACGAGATCGACGCAGCCAAGTCGGTCAAGCTGGACTATTTCAACACCCAGGGGCAGGTCAAATTCACCTGGCCGGCTTCGTATTCCCTGGCTCGGGCTTACCTGGATCAGCTGGAGCGGTCCAATGGGCTCGACCCGTCGAAGATCGCCTCTGCCCGGGCCGAGCTGGCGTCGGCGGAGAAGTCATCCGGCGCCAACCAGAGCGCGGCGCTGGCAAGGCTGGTGTCGCAGCTGGAATCCGAGAGTGCCGGGGCGGCGGATGCCGCCAAGGTTCAGCTGCTGGCGGGAACCGTGAAGCAGCTGAAATATCAGCCAGATCTGGCGGGGCGATAAGAACGCGATAGCATTACCCGCCCGGTTCAGCCTTCGGGCTCACCAGTGCCGTTCAGGCGCTGGTGGGCCCGAGGCGTTTCCGGGGGTGCCTCCTCGGTCTCCCGATCCTCCTCGGGTGAAGCATCGGATCGCTCCAGGCGACGCTGGCGCTTTTCCTCCTGCTTCTGCTGCCGGTTCAATTCCTTCTGCCGCTTCTCGAAACCGTAATTCCGTTTGGGCACACTGACTCCAGTGGGTACCGCCGCTCGCCTCAGGCGAAGGGGCCGTTACCGGTGATGAGGATCCGAGTGGCGTCGGGAGCTCGGCTATCGAAGTGGGTCTCGCTGACCCGCGCCGTTCCCTTCAGCCCGTTGTCCAGGGTGAGCGCGAGCCGCTCGTTGGGCATGAAGCCGTCGGTGCTGCGCGACATGAACACGCCGGTCCAGGACCCCTGATGGCGGCTGGTTTCCCGGGGTGTCACCTGGAGCTCGACCTGATGCAGGTTTTTGTGATTGGAGCGCTCGATGGACGCGGTATAGGAGGTCATGACGAGCCTTCTTTCGCCGGCGAAGTAAGTGGAGCGGGCGTGCAGGTACCCTAATGGTACATCAGAGTTCCGATCCGCGTTGCTTTGGGGGACCCGGTCCTTAGCCTCTCTCGAGGTTTTCTCTTCGAGAACGGTTACTTCGGTCGGGCGACCAGTCCCAACGGCACGCTCCGGATTCCGGGCCAGACCCGAGCGGTTCCATCGGACTTCCGCAGCAGCAACTGACCCGAGATCCCCCCGTCCAGCAGGAGTGCGTTGTCGCAACCCAGAGCGCCCATGACGGCCGCCATCTCGGGCGTAGTGAGCCCGAACGGGACCCGGCCGAAGGTGTCGCCCAGGACATCGAACCGGGTAAGCGCGATAACGACTCGCCCATCTTTCAGCGTACCGATTGCCAGGCGGGCATCGCGATGGTCGAGGTTCACCCCCTGGGATGCCCGGCGGAGGGGTGGTGGTACGATGCCCTTTTCCAGCAGCATTGGGTAGCTCTGGAATGCTTCGAGCGCGGCCCGTCGGCTGCGCTCGAGGGCTATGCTCTGGGGCGCCACGATCCGCACGGCGCCGTCGGGGGTAACCACGACGGCGCCGGCGAGCGGGGCGTATTCGGGTGAGAGCAGCTCGCGGCCGCC
>DATKJJ010000519.1:0-8640 GCA_035543695.1 Gemmatimonadales bacterium
CGGTACAATGAGAGTCCCCCAACATTTGCGTCCCTACGCGTCCGTCCTGGAGACCGTCGGGTGGACCCCACTGATCCACCTGGCCCGCATCGGCGGTGGCCTTCGGACCCCGATCTATGGAAAGGCTGAGTACGTCAATCCGGGGGGGTCGGTCAAGGACCGGATCGGATTGGCTATCATCGAGGACGCCGAACGGAAAGGAGAGCTCCGGCCCGGGGGGACCATCGTGGAGGGAACCAGCGGCAACACCGGCGTGGGGCTCGCCATCGCGGCGGCACTCAAAGGTTATCGCTGCGTCTTTACCATGCCCGACAAGATGTCCCAGGAGAAGGTCCGGTTATTGAAGGCATTCGGAGCAGAGGTTGTCATAACTCCTACCGCCGTACCGCCAGACCATCCTGACAACTATGTGATGAAAGCCAAGCAGATCGTCAAGGAAACACCGGGCGCGGTTCTGGCCAATCAGTTCTACAACTCGATCAATCCCGAGGCCCATTACGCCACCATGGGACCGGAAATCTGGGAGCAGACCGAGGGAAAGGTGAGCCACTTGGTGGCAGGGGCGGGAACTGGCGGGACCATCAGCGGAGCCGGAAAGTACCTCAAGGAGAAGAACCCCCGGATTCGGATCGTGGCAGGTGACCCAGTTGGGTCGCTGTACACCCACTACCATCGGGCCCGGACACTCGGTTCCGGTCACCCCTACAAGGTGGAGGGGATCGGAGGGGACAAGATTCCCAGCACCATCTGGTTCGACTGGATCGATGAGTTCCGCCAGGTTCCTGATCGCACCTCACTGGTCATGGCCCGCCGCCTGGCCCGCGAGGAAGGCATCCTGGCCGGAGGATCCACCGGACTGAACGTGGCCCTCTCGGTGGAGCTGGCCCGCGAGCTGGACGACCCCAACGCCATGATCGTGACCATTCTGTGCGACACGGGTGAGCGGTACCTGTCGAAAGTCTTCAATGACGAGTGGATGCAGGAGAACCAGATGCTGGAGCCGCCTCGGACAACGGTCGAGCAGCTGCTCGAGCGGAGGCACCCGACCGCGCCACCACTGGTCAGTGTGGCCCCGGCAGCTGCCGTGCGCCAGGCGCTGAACCTGATGAGCACCTGGGGAGTGAGCCAGATCCCGGTAGTCGAAGAGGGGCAGTCGGTGGGCGGGCTGGTCGAGGCCAGTCTGATGACCAAGGCGCTGGCCCAACCGGCGCTGCTGGATCGGCCGGTACGCGAGGTCATGGAGTCTCCCTTTCCCGAGGTGGACGCCTCGTTCGCGACCGATCGGCTGGGCGCAATGCTCACTCGGGAGAGTCCGGCTGCGCTGGTCCGCAAGGATGGGGAACTCATCGGCATCGTCAGCCGCTATGACGTCCTCCAACAGCTGATCGGGACCAGGTAAGACTGCGTGACGCTCTCCTGGGGATCGAGATGCGCGTAACGGTATTGACGGGTGGCACTTCCGCGGAGCGGGACGTGGCGATCGCCTCGGCCGTTCAAGTGGTCGGCGCCCTGCGGTCCCGGGGGCATGAAGTGGCCGTGGTGGACACGGCCCGAGGGTACATACCCGAAGCTGACGAGACCACCCTGCTTAGCGGCCTGGTGGGGACCGCGCCACCCTCAATCGCGCAGCTGCAGGCCCTGGAGCGGGGTCTGCTCCTGTCCGGACTGGCAAACCTTGCGGTGGTGCGCGATGCCGACGTGCTGTTCCTTGCACTGCATGGTGGCCGGGGCGAGGATGGTACCATTCAGACGCTGCTCGAGATGGTGGGCGTGCCTTACACCGGAAGCGGCCGGTTGGGTAGCGCCATGGCAATGGATAAGGACATCTCCAAGCGCCTCTTCCAAGGGGCCGGGGTGCCGACCGCACGGTGGGTGATGGCCCCCGCAGCAAAGGCCCGAATTGAGCGCGAATTTGGATGGCCGGTCGTGGTCAAGCCGTCCAAGCAGGGGTCGACCGTCGGTCTGACGGTGGTCAAGACGGCCGGGGAGTTCGATCCGGCCGTGGCATTGGCCCGGAAATACGACGACGAGGTGATGATCGAGGAGTTCGTACCGGGTCGCGAGCTCACGGTGGGCGTCCTGGCCGGCCGGGCGCTTCCGGTAGGTGAGATCATCCCGCGGCACGAGATTTTCGATTACGAATGCAAGTATACCCCTGGGATGTCTCAGGAGATCTTTCCGGCCGATCTGCCGGCAGGGATCGCCCAGGAGTGCAGCCGGCTCAGCCTCCTCGCGCACGAAGCGCTCAAGCTGGGAGGCTATTCTCGGGTCGATTTTCGCTTGACACCGAGCGGTGAACTCTTCTGTTTAGAGGTGAACACATTGCCCGGCATGACGGCCACCAGCCTCCTCCCTCAGGCGGCCCGGGCGTCTGGTATGGACTTCCCCGAGCTGTGCGAACAAATCTGTCGCGGCGCTCGGCGCGGCCGAGCAGAGGATCTCTCGTAGCCTCCCGGGTCCAGCTGTAAAGGCTTTCGTCTGATGAAATCATCTCCCTCGTATCGCATAACTCCTTGGGTGGGCCGGATCATCATCGCCAACGCGGTGGTGCTGCTCATGCTCATGACCCTGTTTACCTCCCGGGACGCCTTTCGCTTTCTCCAGTTCTCTCCCCAGACGGCATTCAGTCGACCCTGGACTTTCGTCACCTACATGTTCGTCCATGCTGGCCTGCTTCACCTGCTGGCCAACATGCTGATGCTGTTCGTATTCGGCACGGCAGTAGAGAGCCGGATGGGCAGTCGCAACTTCCTGACCTACTACCTGTTTTGCGGGATCGGGGCGGCTGTCTTCTCGCTCCTGCTCGCCGGAATCCTGGCCGTCGGGCCCTTTGTGGGGGCTTCGGGCGCGGTGCTGGGGGTTGCGGTTGCCTTTGCCATGTTCTGGCCTGATGCCGAATTGATCGTCTTCCCCCTGCCGGTCCCGATCAAGGCGCGCACGCTGGTGATCGGGCTGGTGGCTTTGGATGTGATCGGGTCTCAGCTCTGGGCCAGCGACGGCATCGCCCACATCGCTCACGTCGGCGGGGCGCTGTTCGGATACCTCTTCTTCCGGGTCCAGTCGCTTTCCCGCCGGGCTTCGGCTCAGCCGCCCCGCGCCGTGGAGCGGGTGGTTATGGTGCAGTCGGGATCGTCCGAGCCGGAGCAGCGGACGCCGATCACTCCCCTGCGGACCCGTCGCCGGGTCGAGGCCGACCCGGTTGCCACGGAGGTAGACCGGGTGCTCGACAAGATCAGCGAGAAAGGGATCTCCAGTCTCACCCCGGCAGAACGCCGGTTCCTGGACGAAGTGGCCAAGCAGAAGAAAACCCGCCCTCTGGACTAGCTCGACCTCTCTTGCATCTCAGCCCGGGACTTCGTATCGTCTCGCGTGCTGATCAATCTCCTGCCCGACTTCTTCGCGGTGCTCGAGGCACCCGACCGGGAGGCGGCGTATCGGCAGTATCGCGACAACCATCGTCCCATCCTCGACGCCTACTGGCGAAATTACGTTCTCGATCCCGATACTCCCCACGCCGGCACCATCGTCTCTACCGCTTTAAAGGCCAACCGCAGCGATCTGTACGGACTGGCCGCAACCACCGACCTCGTCCTGCTCGGCGAGGAGGCCATCGCGCGAGCCGAGGAAGTGTTGCGCGTCGACCGACCCACCGACACCTATCTCATGGTTGGACTGGGAGGCGCCAACGCGGGCGAGCTGGTCGTTGGTGGCCGGGGCGTGGCGTTCATTTGCCTGGAGCACTTCACCGGGCGGGTTAATCCCGAGACCTACGGCATGGGTTTGCCGCCCGACCTGATCCCGGTGTGGATCGCGCACGAGCTGGCGCACACTGTGCGCTACACCTCACCCACCAGCGCCAGCGACATGCGCCGACTGGTCGCCGAAAGCGGCGGGTATTACGACTACTGGAGCACCGGCAGCCGGGCAACGTTACGGGAGCTGCTCATCAACGAAGGGCTGGCCGTCCACGTCGCGCAGGCGGTGGCGCCGGGATTCGATGCAGCCGATTACTTCGGCTATCCTCGCCGGCAGTACCATCGGCTCCGCGAGATGGAGTCGTTCCTGCGGCGGGCAATCGAGCCCGATCTCGACCGCAGTGGCCTTGGCCTCAGGCTGCGCTACCTCTCGGGTGGGATGAGCCCGTCGGCCCGTCTGGTCGCGGGCAGGGTCATTCCGGAACGCGCCGGCTATTACATGGGGTATCGCATGACCGAGGCGCTCGTCGCCCAACGAGGGCTGGCCGAGGCGGTCCGCGCTCCGGTCCAGGACTTCCAGGCCGCGGAGGAGCTGGCAAGGGGGATCCAGACCGCCTAAGTGCGTGAGCGTTTTACTTACCTATACAAAAGCTCCCAAACACCCGGTCCAGCACCTCCTCGATATCCATCGCTCCCAGCAACTCGTCCAGCGCGCCGGCGGCTTCTCGAACGTGGTGCGCGGCGAGCACGGCATCACCGCCGCGGCCTAGATGGGGTATCGCCCCTGACAGAGCAACCTGCGCCCGGCGGAGCGCCAGGCGGTGCCGTTCGCGGGTCAGTCCGGGCTCGAGATCGGCCAGAGCAATTCGCTCGAAAAACATTCGCTCGGCGGCAGAGCGGCGGAGCACGCCCAGGCCTTCGCCACTCAGAACCGAGACCGGCAGCCCTTCTCCCGGCTCGGTGGCCAGATCCGCCTTGGTGCGGACCAACAGCACCGGCCGCTCTCTCGCGATCGTGGCTTCGTCCTCACCCAGGGGCCGACCCGCCTCCACGCAGAGCAGCACGAGATCGGCGGATGACACGTAGCGCTGGCTGACTTCCACTCCCAGCCGATCCAGCCGGTTCGGCGCGTCCCAAAGTCCCGCCGTGTCGGCCAGCCTCACGGGCCAGCCGTGAAAGTCGGTGTGCGCTTCGACGGCATCCCGGGTCGTTCCCGGCACCTCGGTGACTAGTGCCCGATCGGAGCCCAGCAACGCATTGAAGAGTGAAGACTTCCCGGCATTAGGCCGGCCGGCAAACACCAGCAACGCGCCTTCCCGGAGACGCTCCGCCGAAGGTGCGGTGGCGAGCAAATGTTGCATCTGAGTGGAGACGACCTCGATCTCCGCGGCAATGCGCTCGGGTGGAACTGCCCCTTCATCTTCCTCAGGGAAGTCTATGTCATAGCTCAGCAGCGCCTCGACTTGGATCAGGGCCTCCCGCAGCGCGCCGAGTCGGCGCGATAGGCCACCCTCGAGCTGGCGGAGAGCGCTGGTGGCCTGAGCCGGGGCGGTCGCGTCGATCAGGTCGCCCACCGCTTCGGCCTGAACCAGGTCGAGCTTGCCATTGAGGACCGCGCGGCGGGTGAACTCGCCTGGCGCGGCTGGACGGGCTCCTGCCGCGTATAGAGCGGCCAGCAGCCGGCCGGGGACCTGCAGGCCGCCATGGCAGGTGAGCTCCACCAGATCCTCTCCCGTGTAACTATGAGGACCCGGGAACGCCACGTAGATGCCGCGATCGATGAGCTCGCCGTCCGGCGAAGAGAATGTCGCCAGGTTGGCCCGGCGGGGTGGGTCCGGGGTGAAGCCCCGAATGATTCGATTGGCCAGCGAGAACGCTCCGGTCCCGCTCAGGCGGACGACAGCCAGCGCGGAGCGGCCGGGTGGAGTGGCGAGTGCGGCGATGGGGTCCGAGAGCATGGCAGCAGCCCTCGGTCAGGCCTTGCGTTTGGCTCGCTTGGGACTGGGCTCCGGGTTTCGAGTCTTCACCTCGACGATGCTCCTGGCAGTGCGCTTCTGCCGTTCGCGCGCCAGCATCCACTGCTGCGGGATGCTCGCGATATTGCTAATCGCGTAATAGAGGTTCAACCCGGAAGCGAAGTTAAGAAAAAGGAACGTCATCATTGCCGGCATGACGTAGAGCATCATCTTCATCTGCGGATTCGGCTCCATCCCGATCTGGCCCACCTTGCTCAGGCCGAACATCGAAAGCCCCATCACCACCGGAATGATATAGAGCGGATCGGGCCGGGAGAGGTCCGGCAACCAGAGGAAGGATGCCCCCCGGAGCTCGATCGTGTTCTGAAACACGAAAAAGAGGGCAAACAGCACCGGCATCGGAAGCAGCATCGGCCAGCAGCCCCCCAGCGGGTTCACGCCGTACTCCTTGTACAGCTTGAACATCTCCTGCTGAACCTTCTGGGGATCGTTTTTGTGCTTCTCCTGGATCTCCTTCATCAGTGGCTGCACGGCCTGGAGCTGCATGTTGGCCCGCATGGCCTTCTGGTTGAGCGGCCAGAGCAGCAAACGAACCAGTATCCCGAAGAAGATCAGCACCAGGCCGTAGGCCAAGTGGAGGTGCTCGTGCATCCAGACCAGAAGCCAGCGCACCCCGGCAGCGACGGGCCGGATGACGGTGCGGAACCCAGGCCAGCCGTACGGGTTCACGTCGTCAAAGCCATGACCCATCCGGCCCAGCCGATCGTACTCCATGGGCCCGGCATACACGCTATAGCTGAAGTTCCCGTTGGACGGAAGCGGGAGACTGAGCTGCACCGCGGCTCGAGTAGGGCGCTTGCCTGTGGCTGGAGCCGCTGTCGCGGTAACCCCGCTGATGCTGCCGCCAGTGGTGTCGTAGGCCAGTACACCAGTGACGAAGTACTTGGACTTCACGGCCGCCCATTCCAGCGGGCCACTGACAGTCTTTGGCTCCCCCGGCTTGAGCCCTCCGAAATCCAGCCGCTCGGTATCGTTGTGCTTGGTGATCAGCGCCAATGCCCGGTGGTTCTCGTTGGAATCGGCCTCGGTGTTCGAGAGGGTGGGGCCCATGCCGATCAGCAGCAACCCTCCATTGGGGCCCACGCCAGTGGCGTGACCGCTGACATCGATCCGATAGTCGTCAGGATGGAACAGATAGGTCAGCTCCAGATCGACGCCGTTACGAGAGGATCTGAGACGCAGAGGCGTCGGCCCCCTGACCGTGAGGCTCTCGGCGGAGGCGGTGAAGGGCCAATCATCCAGCGGGATGGTATCGCGCCCCACAATCAGGCTCAGGCCGAGCAAGTGGCTGTCCTCGGACAGGATTTGAGCCGGGCGCCCGCTGTCGCTGGAGGCCATGGACCGATAACGAGGCAGGGTCGCTTGAATCAGGCGAGCCCCTCGAGTGCTCACGCCGTAGCGGTAGAGCGGGGAGATAACCTGGACGGTATCCTCGGACGGTGCGGCAGCGGCTCCGCCCGGCGGCACTGCAGTGCGGCCCGCTGTGGCGCTGTCTTGCCGTGGCGGAGTGACCCGGTCAGGGCTGGGCCGCAAACCCCTGGCACTGTCCGCCACCAGCGTGGTGTCTGCCCCGCTGCCGCGCTGTCCCACTGCCGCGCTCCGCGCCGGCTTCTTCAAGAAAAGAGCCGGCGCGACCGCGATGGCCATCATCAGCAGTATCGCCCCGATGGTACGGCGGTCCATGGATCAGGTCACCGGATCAGGGAACGGGATCGAAGCCACCCGGATGAAACGGATGGCAGCGGGCCAGCCGGCGAGCGGCGAGCCAGCTCCCGCGGAGAGCACCGTGGCGGGTAACCGCCTCCAGTGCATACTGGGAGCACGAGGGAGTAAACCGGCAGCTCGGGGGGAGCAGCGGAGAGAGAAACAGCTGGTAGCCGCGAATCACCGCCGCGGCCGTCCGCCGGGGTATCAGCGGTAGCTGCACCATCGGTCATCCGGAAACGAGCGTGGCGTTGCGCCACGCCAGCAACTGCGACCGAAGCTCGTCGAAGCCGGCCAGGTAGGCCTCTCGCCGGGCGCGGATCACCAGATCGCCCGTGCGATGGTGGGCCTGGATGTCCCGCCGCCAGATCTCCCGCAGCCGGCGCCGCAAACGATTGCGGGCCACCGCGGAGGACTGGAACTTCGGGACAAGGAGTCCCACCCGTGGCTGGCCCGTTGAATTGTCGATCCAGATCATATCCAGGTGCTCGAGGCGGCGACGTCGGCCGTAGGTGAGGCAGCGGCGGATATCGGACGCGCGCGCGAGCCGGCGGGCCCGCGGCATGCGCGCCGATGGCGTCAGGAGCCCCCGTGCTTCGATGGCAGCGAGACAGTGAGCCGCTTGCGGCCCTTCTTCCTGCGGCGGGACAATACGGCTCGGCCCCACCGGGTGGCCATCCGGGCGCGAAACCCATGCTTGTTGATCCGGCGCTTGTTTCGCGGCCGATACGACGGCTTCATCCGGGTCTTCCTCCAAAATGAGCCGTGGAAGTTAGCCGGGGGTGGGCGACGGGGTCAAGTAAAAGGAGACGAGAAGGAGTGGCGGGAGACGAGCAGAACGGTGCTGGAAGAAGCCGGGAAAGAAATTTCACGAGGTGGACAACGTTGAAGACGTGGAGAATGGTGGAAAGAAATGTTCGCGACTCTCCCTGATTTGAGTTCGTTCCCTCTTCTCCGATTTCTCCTGTCAAGTCCCGATTGACATTTTTATACCTCACCCGTAACATCTCTCGCCCTGGAAAAAATTCCTTCCGTTTTCGAGTACCGATGCAGCTGTCCGCCAAAGACGCCTGGAAGCGCATTCTCGACGAAGCTCATCGCGAACTTCCCGACCACACGATTCGCACGTGGCTCGAGCCCACCGAGGCCATAGCCCTCGACGAGGGGCGGCTGATCATCGGGGCGCCAGACCAGTTTGCCGTGGA
>DATKJJ010000520.1:0-3299 GCA_035543695.1 Gemmatimonadales bacterium
AATCCCGGTGCCTAAAAAGACACGCGGGACGCGAGGCCTTTTAGCAGTTGTTTAACGTGGCTGCAATACGCCGCAAATCACCACGAGGATCGATTGTAGACCTACTATAGGGAAAAATCCGGAGGAGTGCAAGAGGGTCCCGAGCGTCATTCCGAACGAAGTGAGGAATCGGCCCACCCGCCGTTTAGAATCGGCCTCTAAACGGACGTTTCAGCGATTCCTCACTTCGTTCGGAATGACGTGCTTGGCTGCTCCCGAGTACGCGAGCCTACTTCCGCCCTCCCGGCCGGGTCCACATTTTAGCGGGAGACCATTGAAGGAGAACCACATGCGGGTTCCGATTCTCTCCGCCGCCACGATCGGGCTCATGGTCGTCATGGGTTGCGGCGACTCCTCTCGTCCAACTCAGCCCTCCACGGGCAGCACGTCCGTCACTTCCGGGAGTGGCGACAAGCCCGGAGCACCGGCCGGCGCCTCCCTGCCGGCCCGGCAGATTCTCATGATGGATGCCTGCGACCCCACCACCTTCGATGCGAACGTCGAACCGGGAACCTGCGTCGGCCGCCACGGCGGCGTGAAGTTCGATCAATTCATCGCCGAGCTGACCCTGACCCAGAAGGCCGGCGCCTGGCACTTCGCACCCCCCAACACCACGGCGCGGGAGGGACAGACGCTGGTGGCCACCAATAACGGCGGTGAGATCCACACCTTCACCCGAGTCAGCCAGTTCGGCGGCGGACTGGTGCCGGATCTGAACCGGCTCTCGGGAAATCTCCAAGTGGCAACGGAATGCACTAAGCTCGACGACGACGATTTCGTGCCGCCGGGCGGTACCTATGAGGAGGAAGTCGGCTCCGAGGACACGCAGCTCTTCGAGTGCTGCATTCATCCCTGGATGCGGACGGTCGTCCACACCCACGATCACTAGCTCTGGGTTCCGGTCCAGCCGGGTCCGTGGAGCGCGCGACCCGGCTTGGCACCGGTGTGTTTCCCCTCCCGCACCACAGGCACTCCGTTCACCAGCACATCCCTGATTCCGGTCGAGAGCTGATGCGACTTCTAGTAGGTGGCGTGATCGATCACCGTCGCCGGGTCGAACACCACCAGGTCGGCGTACATCCCCTCCCGCACCAGGCCGCGATCCTGCAGCGATAGCCGGTTTGCCACGGCCGACGACATCTTGCGGACCGCCTCCTCCAGCGGCAGCACCCGGCGCTCGCGCACGTAGTGGCCCAGGATCCTGGGAAAGGTGCCATAAGCCCGGGGATGGGTCTCGCTGCCGTGGGTGTTCGCCGGATCGCTCGCGCCGGCGTCGGTCCCGAACTTGATCCAGGGCTGGCGCAGCTGCAGCTCGACGTTGTCCTCCGACATCAGAAAGAACACCGCGCCGGGACGGGCCTTCTCCTCCAGGGTGAGATCGATCAGCGCGTCGGCCCAATCCTCGTTCCGCGCCCGCGCAATCTGGGCCAGGCTCTGGTTCTCGAATTTCTTGTTCTTCGGTTCCTTGAAGTCACCCACGTGGACGCCTGCGGGTGTGGCCAGCTGGCAGAGATTTTCCCAATCGGCCGACTGCTCCTCCATCACCTGCGCCTTGATCTTGGCCCGGGTGGCCGGGTCGGCCAGTCGCTCCAATAACTTGCCGTCCTCCGAGGCCTTGGGCGGAAAACACGCGGCGAGCGCGGTGCCGCCGGCGGTGTAGGGATACATGTCGGCCGAGACGTCCTGGCCGGCCGCGCGGGCGGAATCGATCTTGGCGATGGCCTGGCGGGCCTTGCCCCAGTTCCGCTTGCCCGCGGCCTTGAGATGGTAGATCTCCACCGGAACCCCGCCGTCTTTGCCGATCCGGATTGCCTCATCCATCGCCTCGAGGAAGTGGTCGGCCTCGGAGCGCATGTGGGTGATGTAGACCCCGTGGTAGGGCGACATCGCCCGGGCCACCTCGATCAGCTCGTCGGTGGAGGCGTAGTTTCCCGGCGGATAGATCAGCGCGGTCCCGAGCCCGAAGGCGCCGTCCTCCATCGCCCCGCGCATGATGGCGCGCATCGAGTCGAGCTGGGCCGGATTCGGGGCGCCGGCCGCCTGTCCCATCACGTAGGTCCGAAGCGTGGTGGCGCCAACGAAGGAGCCGACGTTGACCGAGTTGCCGTGCCGCTCCATGGCCCGGAGCCAGGCGCCGAAGCCGTGCGGTCCCCCGAAGCCCTTGAGCGCGGCCCGGGCGGCGGTGGTGTCTTCGTCGAGAAAGAAGAAGGGGACGAAGGAAGCCAGCGAGTCGTTCCACGGGGCCAGGGTGTACGCCTCGCCCATGATCTCGGTGGTGACGCCCTGGGTCACCTTGCTGAGCGAGCGCCCGTCGCCCACCAGGAAGTTGTCGTAGGAGCCGCTCTGGATGTCGATGAATCCGGGCGACACCACCATGCCCTTGGCGTCGATCCGTTGCCCGGCCTTGGCCTTGGCCAGCGAGCCGGCCGGGCCTACCCAGGAGATCCGGTCCTTGGTCACGCCGACGTCGCCGTCGAACCAGGCGTTGCCAGTACCGTCGATCACTCGCCCGTCGCTGATGATGACGTCGTAGCTGGACTGAGGGCCGACCGCGATCGAGCCGGAGGTGACCGCGGAGGAACAAGCGAGGGCCGCGAGCACAACCGCTGGTAAGGCAACTCGCATTTTCGGCCCCTTCGTTGCACTCAGGGTGACACCTGTCCGCTCTGTCCGCCTGACCGCCTGACCGCCTGACCGCCTGACCGCCCGCCCTCACTTCCCCTTCGGCATCAGCGTCAACGTCGGCTGGGGGTCGGGCTGGATCAGCTTCACCGATTTCACTTTGCTGCCATCCATGGTGTAATCCAGGAAGAATCCGGCCGGGGTGTCCCCACCACTGAGCCGGAAGCGGGTGGCACTGACCGGCACCAGGGTGTAAGGCGGTTGACCCGGCACGGTCAACTTGAGCTGCCCTCCCACGACCTGCACCTCGGCGGTGATGGGAATGCCCGAGGCAGCAAACGCGCCGGTGTACTTGGGTAGATCACTCTGGGCCAGCTGCACCGCCGGCATGGTGTCGACCACATCGGGCTTGCGCTTGAACTCGGCCACATCCTCCATCTTCATCTCGTCCACCTTGCTGTCGGCATCGAGATCGAAGGTGACGAAGCCTTTCCCCTGGCTTTTCTCCCGCCAGATCGCGCGGAAGGTGTCGTGCTGCCAGTGCTCCAGGTCGCCCACCATGGTGCCGTAGCGCAGCACCAGCTTTCCACCATCTTGCCGCACCGACGCCTGGCCGTACATGCTGTCGGCATAGGTGC
>DATKJJ010000521.1:0-3902 GCA_035543695.1 Gemmatimonadales bacterium
AGGCCTTGGGGTTTGCCCATCTGGACTCAGGCTCACTCTACCGGGGAGTAACCCTGGTTGCGCTGCGCGAGGGCTCGCGGGGCGGATCGGGCGTTGCGACTCTCGCGGGCCTCAACCCCGAGCGAATTCTGCGTGCCGCTGAGGATCGCGGGCTGATGCTGCAGTCGGACGGAGTCGGGTTCTCCGCATACCTGGAGGGGGAGCCGGCCGAAGAGGCACTCCGGAGTTCCGAGGTCACCACCCATGTCTCCGCTATCGCCGCGATGCCGGTGGTGCGGGAGTGGGTAAACACGCGGCTGCGCGCCATGGTTCGAGCCGGCCAGGACGTGGTCGTCGACGGGCGAGACATCGGAACCGTCGTCTTTCCCGATGCCGATCTCAAGATTTTCCTCACCGCTACACCCGAGGCCAGAGCCGGGCGGCGGATCAGTCAGCGAGGAATGGCGGTCGAACCGGGTCATCTGGATGCGGAGGCAGCTGCGCTGGCTGCCCGAGACCACGCCGACTCCACCCGTGAGGTGGCTCCGCTGCGCCCCGCGCCGGACGCGGTGCACCTCGATACCACCAGCATGGACTTCGCCGACCAGGTTCGCTTTATCGTCGACCGAGCCAGGCCCCTGTTCTCGGGCCGTTAATTCGGCAACCGCTTGATAGAACTTGCGTTGTGGCCCAGTCGCCGCTATCCTTCTGGGCTCCCGACGGTAAGCACTCCCGCTGCCGGCGGCTCGACTTTTGCCCGTGGCGTGGTTGCCCGGCCAGACTAAAGGACCCAGCCTTTCGCATGCTCGATCAACTTCATCCTTCAAGCGACCAGTTCACCTCTCCCACCGGCCTCCGGGTTCGTCAGGACCTATACGACGAAGACTACAGCGACGAAGACTACGAGCAGATGCTCTCGATGTACGAGGGCACCATGTCGCAGATCGTCGAAGGCGAGATCGTCAAGTCGAAGGTTCTGCGGGTCACGGACAATGCGGTAATTCTCGACGTCGGCTTCAAGTCCGAAGGCTCCGTTCCCCTGGACGAGTTCAAGGACCCTCACACCCTTAAAGAGGGCGATGAGGTCGAGGTCTTCCTCGAGCACCTCGAGGACCAGGAAGGTGCCGTCGTCCTGTCCAAGAAGAAGGCCGACTTCATGCGGGTCTGGGAAAAGATCCGTGTGGCCCACGAGGGCGATCAGCCGGTCGAGGGAACCCTGGTCAAGAAGATCAAGGGTGGAGTGGTGGTAAACCTGATGGGTGTGGACGCCTTCCTGCCGGGTAGCCAGATCGCGCTTCGGCGGGTGCCCAATATCGACGAGCTGCTGGGCCAGACCTACGAGTTCAAGATCATCAAGCTGAACAAGCGGCGGCGCAACATCGTGGTCAGCCGCCGGGTCATCCTCGAGAACGAGCGGGCCCACAAGCGCGAGCACCTGATGAAGGAGCTGGCGGTGGGCCAGGTCCGGAAAGGCGTGGTGAAGAACATCACCGACTTCGGCGCCTTCATCGACCTCGGCGGCGTCGACGGGTTGCTGCACATCACCGACATGTCCTACGGCCGGGTCTCGCACCCCACCGAAATGGTCGCCATCGGGAAGGAAGTCGAGGTCAAAATCCTCGACATCGACTGGCAGCGGGAGCGGATCAGCCTGGGCATGAAGCAGCTGCAGTCGTATCCCTGGCAGAACGTGGCCGCCAAGTACCCGGTGGGCACCAGGGTTCAGGGCAAGGTGGTCTCGATTACGAATTACGGCGCCTTTGTCGAAATCGAGCCCGGCATCGAGGGGCTGGTGCACATCTCCGAGATGAGCTGGACCCGGAATGTTCGCCATCCGTCCAAGATCGTGAGCATCGGTGAGACGATAGAGGCGGTCGTGCTCAAGGTCGACGAGGCGGAAGAGAAGATCTCGCTCGGCATGAAGCAGACCGAGCAGGATCCCTGGATGGTGCTGCCGCTCAAGTACCCGGTGGGCACCCGGATCAACGGCAAGGTCCGCAACCTGACCAGCTTCGGCGCCTTCGTCGAGATCGAGCCCGGCATCGACGGCCTGATTCACATCTCCGACATGTCCTGGACCAAGCGGGTGCAGCATCCCTCGGAAGTGGTCAAGAAGGGCGATGCGGTGGACGTGGTCATCCTCAACATCGACGCCGAGAACAAGCGGATCTCCCTGGGGCTCAAGCAGGCCGAGGAAGATCCCTGGCTCAAGATCGGCGAGACCTATCCCATCGGTATGGAGCTGCGGGGACGGGCGGTCCGGCTGATGGATAAGGGCGTGGTCGTCGATCTGGGCAACGACATCGAAGGCTTCGTGCCCATGTCCCAGCTCGGGGTGGCCGACATCGAAAATCCTGGCGACGCAGTGAAGGAGGGCCAGGCACTCGACCTCAAGGTCCTCGAGGTCGATCCGATCCACCATCGCATTGTGCTGGCGGTCATCGGGTTCCCCGACGAGCCGATCATTCCACCGGTCAAGCCGGCATACGAGGAAAGCACCACCCCGGAATAGCGCGAAGGGCTAGATGGCGCAAAGGGCGGCGGAATCCCAAGATTCTGTCGCCCTTTTTCTTTTGAACACTTCGTTCTGAGGAGGTGAGATGTGAGTTTCACGTTGCTCGCACTCGCACTTGGCGCCGGGCTGTTCCTTGGGATGCTGGCGTGTATAGAAGTAGGCCGGATGCTCGGCCTGCGGCAGACCCAGAATCTGACGGAGAACTCTCACGCCGGCGTCGGGGTGGTCGAAGGATCCGTCTTCGGGCTGCTCGGCTTGATGTTGGCCTTCACCTTTTCCGGCGCGGCCAGGCGCTTCGATGAGCGCCGCCACCTGGTTGTGGATGAGGTCAACGCGATCGGCACGGCTTGGAAGCGAATAGACGTGCTGCCGCCGGACATTCAGCCCGCCATCCGTGACGGGTTCCGGCGGTACGTGGATGCCACTATTGCGGCTTACCGGCAGCTGCCGGATTTGACGGCTAAGGAGTTTAGCACGGCTGACGAGGCCGCCGAAGATGTCTGGGCCAAGGCGGCCGCTGCCAGCCGGCCGGAGGGCGGCGCTGCTCCCAGGATGCTCCTCATTCTTCCCCCCATGAACGAAATGTTCGACATCTCGCAGGCGCGGAGGTTGGCTACTCGGATCCACCCGCCGGTCATCATCTACGTTATGTTGGCATTGGTTGCGCTGGCTGGTGCTTTGCTCGCAGGGTATGGAATGGCGGGATTCCAGCGGCGAAGTTGGCTTCACATGATTGCCTTTTCCCTCACCATTGCGGCTTCGGCGTACCTCATCCTCGACCTCGAGTACCCAACTTTGGGGTTGATCCGGGTGGATCGGTTCGACCATGCCCTAATGGAACTGCGGGCTACGATGAAGTGACCCTAAACCTTTGGTCAGGTTGCGCCACTGCCGGTTGGGACCGAGTTTGGGTCGGAGAGGAGCTCCCCATCATGAAACCGGTCTCACGACAACTCCGCGCGCTCGCGCAGGTCGGGCGAGCTTCGTTCTGCCTCTGGGGCGCATACCAGCTCCTGGGCAGCGTGCCGGTCGCGGTGTCGCAGGAAAAAGCCCCGGCCCAGGCCCAGCAGACTCCGACAAAGCCGGTAGCAGATACCGGCAAGAAGGCCACTTCGGACTCGGCTCAGAAACGCACACCCGACCAGCTGGATGCCCTCGTGGCTCCCATCGCGCTCTATCCCGACGAGCTGCTGGCCCAGACCCTCGTGGCATCCACCTATCCGCTCGAGATCGTTCAGCTCCAACAGTGGCTCGCCAAGAATCCCGGACTCAAGGACAAGGCTCTGGCCGACTCGGTGGCCAAGCAGCCCTGGGACCCGAGCATCCAGTCGATGGCGCCTTTACCCGATCTGGTGAAACGGCTGGCCGACGATATCCAGTGGACCACCGAGCTGGGGAACGCATTCCT
>DATKJJ010000522.1:0-3031 GCA_035543695.1 Gemmatimonadales bacterium
GGACTGGAGCCGAGTTCCGGTGTTGGTCGAGTTGCGATTGGCAAAGGGTGCTTCACGCCCGGAGCTGGTGCGACGGGAGGTGTATGGTCAGGGTCGAACCGTATATCTCCAGCCTCGAGCACAGATCTCCAACGCGGATATCGCCCGGGTGGAGGCGCTGAAGACCAGGATCGGGAAAGGCGTGATCCTGCAGGTGTGGTACACCAAGTCCGGAGCCCGGAAGATCGCGGAATTAACCCGGCAGCATATCGGCGACAGCCTTGCCGTTCTGATCAACTCCGCGGTGGTGGCCATCCCCGTCATCCAACAACCCATCAACCCCGGCACTCAGACCTCGAGCGACATCGGGGTTCCCCTGGAGCCCAAGGAAGCCGACCAGCTGGCGTTGGCCGTCTCGAAGACCTGGCCGGCGAAGGGCGGAAAGTGAGACGCGTGGGTTAGATCCCTCGCTCCGTCGTTCCTCACGTTCCATCGTTCCTCCTGTGTGACCCTCGCGCTCCTCCGGCGTCTCCCCATCAGATCCCGACTGGCGCGGCCCCTCCTCGATCCTTCCCGAATCCGTTCGTTCCCCGCCAGCGGGATCTCATACCGCGGAACATGTCGTCCATGCCCGAAACGTTCGTGGAACCACTGCCGTCGTTTAAGGTAGGTCCTATGGCGATTCCGCTGATTCCCGGTCGCCAGCGGCTGGCGTGGAGTCTGGTGCTGGCCGGGTGGACGCTGGTCGGCCTGGGGTATTTCGCGTCGCTCAGATACGGCATGGCTCCGGCGCCAACCGGGACAGAGACCCAGCTCCTCGTCTACGCGGTTGGGACGTCCTGGATCTGGGCCGCGCTGACCCCCGCTGTGCTCCAGGTAACCGGCAACGCCGGATTCACCGGACGGCACGGCCGGGAAAGCAGTGGCATCTATCTTCTGGCGGCTGCCGGCTTCTTTCTGCTGTCCGGCACTCTCGAGTGGGCGCTCGGCCGGGCAACCGGCATGATCGCCCAGAACCAGTTCTGGACTACCCTCCTTACCGAATGCGTGGGAACTCGCCTGCTCGCCTTTCTCTCGATCGTCAGCCTGGGCTGGGCCACCCGATACTTTGCGCTCTACCGGACCCGCCATCTGGACGCCTCGGAGCTGGAGGCACGGCTGGTCCGCACGCATCTGCAGGTGCTCAAGATGCAGCTGCAGCCGCATTTTCTCTTCAACACCCTGAACACCATCGCCGAGCTGGTGCACACCGATCCGGAGGCCGCCGACCAGATGATCACCCGGCTGGGACGGCTGCTGCGGCTGTCGCTGGATCATGCGAGCCATCAGGTGGTGCCACTGCGCCAGGAGGTGGACTTCCTTCGGGTATACGCCGAGATCGAGCAGGTGCGGTTTCAGGATCGGCTGCAGGTGGTGTGGGACCTGGCGCCGGATACTCTCGACGGGGCGGTGCCCACCCTGCTGTTGCAGCCGGTTCTGGAGAACGCCATTCGGCATGGCGTGACGCCTATGGCGGGACTGGGGCGCATCGTGATCGCGTCGCGCTGTGAGGGTGAAGATCTGGTGCTGGAGGTAGGAGATAACGGACAGGGTCTCCCGCCCGGCGGAGTGCCCCGCGAGGGCGTGGGGCTGAGGAACGTGCGGGAGCGGGTGGCGCAGCTGTATGGACGACGGGCTCAGTTCAGCCTGCTGCCCGCGCTGGGCGGCGGAACCGTTGCCCGGCTGCGGATGCCGTTCATCCACTGCGACGTGCCGCATACCCCCGTGCCGCTCAGCCGGAGCACCCTGGAGGAACTGTTGCGATGACTCTGCGCGTGGTAGTGGCTGACGACGAGCCGATGGGACGGCAGCGCCTGGTCCGCCTGCTGCAGGCTGAGCCGGAAACGGAAGTTCTGGCTGCCTGCGCCGACGGGGAGGAAGCGGTGGAGGCAATCCGGGAGCACGCACCCGACGTCGTCCTGCTCGACATCCAGATGCCCAATCTCGACGGCTTCGAGGTGGTAGCTGCTCTGGGAGAGGCCCAACAGCCGGCGGTCATCTTCGTTACCGCGCACGATCAGTACGCGGTGCGGGCATTCGATATCCACGCCTTCGACTACCTGCTGAAGCCGGTGGATCAGGAGCGCTTGCGCGACGCCTTGGGACGGGCAATGTCGTCGGAAGGCAGGCCGCCCCAGATCAACACGACCCGGCGCATTCTCACCCTGCTGGAGGAGCTGAGCGCCCGGGAACGGGGCCGCGGGCGCGACCGGCTGGTAGTCCGGACGCCGGAGCGGGCGTTCTTCCTCCGAACCGACACCGTGGACTGGGTCGAAGCGGCAGGAAAGTTCGTCCATCTGCACGTGGGGCGCACGGTTCACGCGCTGCGGGAAAGTATGGCGGAGCTGGAGCAGGAGCTGGATGCCGTCCGTTTTCTGCGAATCAGCCGCTCGGCCATCGTCAACGTCGATCGGATCCAGGAGATTCAGCCCTGGTTTCAGGGCGACTACGTGTTGATCCTGACCGACGGCACCCGTCTGACCTCGACCCGAGGCTATCGGGACAACATGCGGAAACTCCTGGGACGGTCAGCATGAGACGATGGTTCTTGGCAGGCTTGGCTGTCACCCTCGCCTGCTCGGCGCCGAGGGAGAACATGGACCCCGAGCCGCAACCGAACGCCGGAGGCTTTGCGCTGGTCCTCACCAACCGCCATTTGCTGGACGTCAACATCTTCCTCCAGCACGACGGCCAGGCCGATCGGATCGCGATGGTCAACGCCTCCAGTTCCAAAACCATGGAGCTGCCGCTCTACCTGCTGGGACAGGGCGGAGCGATCCGTTTGATCGCCGAGCCGATCGGCGACGATACTCGCTATACCACCGATCTGTTGACCGTGCAGGCGGGACAGATCGTGCAGCTGTTCGTGGAGAATCCGATCGGACGCTCGAATTACAGCATTCAGTGATGAAGCGGGAAGCGCCTCTCCGCTTACCTGACTGGCCCCCCACCCTGCCCGCTCGACCCTTCTGAGGATCCCGGCTCCAACGACCGGTAGATCAGGTACATCCCC
>DATKJJ010000523.1:0-2873 GCA_035543695.1 Gemmatimonadales bacterium
CACCTCTTCGGCTACATGATTCAAGGGACAGTTGCGCGGTTTCAGAAGGACCAGAAGGCGCTCTCCCGGGCGTACGCGGCATTCTTGAAACGATACGACGAGGAGATCAAGCTGGGGCGGCCGGAGTACAGCGAGCACCAGACCTCCCTGCAGGACTTCCGCAAGGCGGCGCTGGACGCGACCGGGGCTACTCCACCCACTCTGCAATGAAGATGTTCGTCTCCCCCCGCTGCTTCGCCCGGCGGTTGGAAGCGAACACCAGACTCTTCCCATCCGGGCTGAACATCGGAAAGCTGTCGAACTCCGGGCTCGTCGTCACCCTCTCCAGCCCGCTGCCGTCCACCCCGACCAGGTAAAGATCGAAGTTCCGGCTCCTCGGATCAGGATAGTTCGACGCGAACACGATACGGCGCCCGTCTGGGTGAAAGAACGGCGCGAAGCTGGCCGCGCCCAGATGGGTCACCTGACGAGCATTGCTGCCGTCCGCATCGGCCACCCAGAGTTCCAGCCGGGTGGGCCGCACCAGCCGCTGGCCGAGGAGGTGCCGGTAATCGGCGGAGTCGGCCGCCGTTTCGGGATACATCGTCCGCCACACCAGCCGGCCTCCGTCCGGTGAGAAGAAGGCCCCTCCGTCGTAGCCGACCCGGTGGGTAACCCGGTGGATATCGGTGCCGTCCACTTTCATGGTGTACAGCTCGATGTCGCCGTCTCTCGTACTGGTGAACACGATGCGGCTTCCGTCGGCCGAAACCGTGGCCTCGGCGTCGTAGGCATCGTTGTGGGTGAGCCGCTGGATGTCGTTTCCGTCGGCCCGCGCGGTGTAGATCTCGAAATTGTGCAGGGGCCAGACGTAGCCCTGCGACCGATCCACCGGAGGGGGACACTCGGGCGAGCTTTCGAAAGTGGAGCTGTAGAGAATGCGGCGCCCGCCCTGATAGAAGTAGCCACAGGTGGTGCGACCCTTGCCGTTCGACACCCGGTGCATTCCGCTGCCGTCCACATTCATCACGTACTGCTGGTCACAGCCGTGGTTCAGCTGCTCCTGCCGCTGGAAAATCAGTTGCCGCCCATCGGGCGAGAAGTACGCCTCGGCGTTGTTGCCGCCGAAGGTGAGCTGCCGAACGTTGCGGAGATGGCGCTCGCCGGAAGCCGAGGCCGAAGGCGCTCGAGAGCAGCCCCCGGAGGAAATCACCAGCACTGCGGCCGCCGGAAGCAGTAGGTGCGAGGGACTACAGCCGGTAAAGTTTGGCATACTTGTTCCGCAAAGCGTCGATCAGGGGCTGGTGGTTGGGAGGGGACCCGGTGACAATTTCGATCAATTTCGCGGAGGGATAGCGACTTCCCTCCCGATAGACCTTGCGTGTCAGCCAGCCGGCCAGCTCAGCGAACTCCCCCCGGGCAAACTGGCTTTCCAGATCGCCCAGCTCGGACTCGGCCTGGGCGAACAGTTGCGCCGCAAACACATCGCCCAGAGTGTAGGTTGGGAAGTACCCGATCAGGCCGTCGGCCCAATGGCCGTCCTGGAGGCAGCCCTCTCGGTCATTGGCCGGAACGACCCCCAGATACCGGCGGTAAGCGGCATTCCAGGCTTCCGGCACGTCGGCGGACTTGAGATCTCCCGACATGAGCGCCCGCTCCAGCTCGAAGCGCACCAGAATATGGAGGTTGTAGGTGACCTCGTCGGCGTTGACTCTGATCAGCGTCGGTTTCACCTGGTTGACCGCGAGAACAAAGCGATCCAGCCCGTATCCCCTCAGGGCGTCGGGAAACAGCTCTCGGCATCGAGGGTAGAAGTAGCGCCAGAACCCGGGACTCCGTCCGACACGATTTTCCCAGAGCCGGGCCTGGGCCTCGTCCATTGCGACGGACGCCGACTCACCCATCGGGGTTCCATAGTAGCTGGGGTCCAATCCCTGCTCGTATAGCCCGTGACCGACCTCGTGCAGAATGGTGAGCACTCCGGCCACGAAATCGCCCTGGTCGAACCGCAGGACCAGCCGGCAATCTCCCGGGCCGATGGCGTTGCAGGAGGGGTGGATTCCCAGGTCGAACCGACCCCGGTGGCGGTCGAAACCCGCGGCCACCGCCACCGTTTCACCGAAGCTCCGTTGCAGGTCTACCGGGAACGGGCCCCGAGGGACCGGCGGGAGAATTGGACGCTGGGCGATCTGCGCTGCGAGCGGAACCAGACTCTGTCTCAGTGCCTCGAAGAGCCGTCCCACGATCCGGCTGTCGATCCCGGGCTCGTGGTCTTCGATGAGCGCATCGTAAGGCTCACCCGAGTAGCCAACGCACTCCGCCTCGTCCCGCTTCAAGGCGATGATCTTCTCGAGCCAGGGACGAAAGCCCGTGAATTGTGACGCCGCCCGGGCCTCGGCCCACGCGGTCTGGGCCAGAGCGGTGGTGCGGGCCACCTCTTCCACCAGGCGGCGGGGGAGTCGCACATAGCGGTCATACTCCCGCCGCAGTTCCCGGACGTTTACGGAGACGGGAGACCTCGGATCGGTGACGAGGTCCGACCTTTCCAGCTCCGCCAGCAGCTCCCCGATCTTGGGATCGGTCCCCCGCTCATGCAGCAGTCCGGCCAGGAGCGCCAGTTGATCACTTCGGTTCTCCACCCCGCCCGGCGGCATGTAGGTCTCCTCGTCCCACTCGAGCAGCGCCTCGCAGGAGGTGAGGAGAGTTTCCTCCCGCATTCTTCGGATCAGCTCGTCGTAGGCGGCTTCGGCGCGCATAGGCGGTCCAGGATCGAACGGTTGGCGTTGCGGCACCGCGAGGAGGACGTAACATACACGGGCAAGCCTTCACACCCGAACCGCTGAACCGAGATGCTTACTCCCGCTGAGGAGTTGGGATTGAGTGGGCTGGCCCTG
>DATKJJ010000524.1:0-3250 GCA_035543695.1 Gemmatimonadales bacterium
TAGAATTGCCGCTTTTACCCGACGGAACCTGCGCCCTATCCGGCTCCCGAGCGGCTCCCGGGCATAGGGGTCAGGCGGTGAGGGAGGATCCAGCAGGTCGGCGAAGCTGACGCGCGCGAGTGCATCTCGGATGTAAAAGAGATAGCACAGGGTCAGCAGGCACAGAAATGGGGTGTAAAAGAGAAGAAACCACGCGTGCTTCTGGTAGGCCGGCAGGATTTTGAGCGCCAGGAGCGGTATGGGCAGCAGCGTGATGGCGAAGGCAGTGAACCCGAGCACACGTCGAACTACGGCTGAGTAGCCGTGGCGATCTTCCGATGTATGAGGCTCTAGCTTGACCGAATCAATCATCCAACCTTATGAAGCCTCTGAGGGTTCCTCACCACTTCCGACGATACCATCCCTTTCCTTTATGTACCCACCCCGCACCAACTGAGCAACCTTCGGCGGGTCGAACAGCGCCGGCCGCGGTTTGGCTGACGGGCCCAGTGGTTGAAACGTGTCTCAGAAGCAGTTAATTTCTCGACCAAGTGAAAAATTTCACTAAAGCGAGACGTTGACGCTGATGCTACAGCCGTATATCCCGATTCTGCTGCTGATCGTGTTTGTGGTGGCGAACGCGATCCTGATGCTCGGGGTGTCTCACATCCTCTCCACCTACCGCCGTACTCCCACCAAGATTGCGCCCTACGAGTCAGGCATGCCGGTGCTGGGAGACGCCCGCGAGCGGTTCTCGGTCAAATTTTACCTGGTCGCGATGCTGTTTATCGTGTTTGACATCGAAACCGTGTTCATGGTGCCCTGGGCGGTGGCATTCCGGCAGTTGGGCTCGATGGCCGGGCTGCTGATCATCGAAATGTTCGTCTTTATCCTCATCCTGGCGGTGGGGTACGTGTATCTGTGGAAGCGGGGGGCGTTGCAATGGGATTGACCAATCCCGCCACCGAGAACCGGGCCGACGAGACCACCACCGTCTCCGCGGTCTCGCCCAACTTCGTCACCACCAAGCTCGATTTCCTCACTAACTGGGCCCGCTCGAACTCCCTCTGGCCGATGCCCTTCGGGACGGCCTGCTGCGCCATCGAGTTCATGGCCACCGCGGCCAGCCGATTCGACCTGGCCCGCTTCGGGATGGAGCGCATGAGCTTTTCCCCCCGGCAGGCGGACGTGCTGATCTGCGCCGGGCGGCTTCCCTTCAAACTGGCCCCGGTGATTCGGCGGATCTGGGATCAGATGCCCCAGCCGAAGTGGTCCATCTCGATGGGCGCCTGCGCCTCTACTGGCGGCATTTTCGACAACTACAGCATGGTGCAGGGGATCGATACCATCATCCCGGTCGATGTCTACGTGCCGGGCTGTCCGCCCCGGCCCGAAGGGCTGCTGTACGGCATTCTCCTGCTGCAAAAAAAGATTAGGGGAGAAACCATTACCGATGATGCGCTCCGGGAGGAGAAGCTGGTCGGCCCATCGGGTCTCTTCCTGCCGCCCGAGCGGGTCGATGAGCTGAGCGAGCCCTTCGGGAACTCGGTGCAACAGACGAGATCCTCATGACCAGCGGTCAGCCGGAGCCCGTCCCCGGCCCCTCCCAGGGGCCGGCCGCGCTGCGTTCGCAGTCCGGCTCGCTCTCTTCCTCCGTGGCTGCTCTCCGTGGTGCGTTCGGCTCCGCCATCGAACGGCACTTCATGTCATCCGGACAAACCGTCGTGTACCTGGCCCGGAACCGGTCTCACGAAATATTGGCCTGGCTCAAGGACACGCCGGGTCAGGAGTACAATTACCTGACCGACGTGACCGCGGTGGATTATCGAGACCCGGAACGGCCGCTCGAGGTGGTGTATCAGCTCCGTTCCCTCGGCCGTAAAGCCGATCTCCGGCTCAAGGTTGCCCTGGACAAGCGAGCTCCTCTGGAGGTGCAGTCGGTATACGACCTCTGGCGGGGCGCGGACTGGCTGGAGCGAGAGGTCTACGACATGTTCGGAATCACATTCGTAGGACACCCTGATCTTCGGCGGATTCTGATGTGGGAGACCTATGCCGAGGGATTTCCGCTCCGAAAGGACTTTCCCCTCCGGGGACACTTCAGCCGTGCGGAGCAGACTCGGCAGGCTTTGGCCGCCAACCCGGAAGCGCACTACAGCCTGGAGGAGCTGTCCATTGCCGAGAACTACGGCGAGCTGCCCAAGGAGATGCAGGAGCGCTTGGCGCGGGGTGAGCGGGGGTTCCTGAAATGACACTCCGCACAGTCGAGATGGCGCTGGCCACGCCGGGCGTGGATGCCGCCGGCCGTCCTACCCGGATTCCGCTCGGGATATCCGATGACGACGGGCAGTATCGGGAGGATCTCGGGGCAGAGCACATGCTGGTGAACATCGGTCCCCAACACCCTGCCACCCACGGGGTGCTTCGGCTGGTGCTCGAGCTGGAGGGAGAGACCGTACGCCGCTGCATTCCCCATATAGGGTATCTCCACTCTGGCTTCGAGAAGCTGGGGGAGTATCGCCAGTACAACCAGATCATTCCGCTCACCGACCGAACCGACTATCTGTCGCCCATGGCGAACAACGTATGCTTCGCGCTGACGGTCGAGGAGCTGATGGGCCTGGAGCTGACCGAGCGGTGCAAGGTGCTGCGGGTGATTGCGTGTGAGATGAGCCGGATCATTTCACACCTGGTCTGGCTGGGAACTACGGGCATCGATCTGGGAGCCTTTACGCCCTTCCTCTGGTCCTTTCAGGAGCGGGAGCGAATCTACAACCTGCAGGAGGCCTGGACCGGCGCACGGCTCACCACCAGTCTCACTCGGGTGGGCGGCTTGATGGCCGATATCCCGGAGGGCTGGGAAGCGGGTCTGCGCGAGTTCACCAGTACCTTTCCCAAGACCCTCACGGAAGTGGACACGATGTTCACCCGGAACTCTATCTGGATCGGGCGGACTCAGGGGGTGGGGGCGCTTACCGCGGAAGAGGCCATCAATCTGTCGCTCTCCGGTCCCATGCTTCGCGCCAGCGGCGTGGATTACGACGTGCGCAAGGACCGTCCCTATCTGGATTACGAGACCTACGACTTCGACGTTCCCATCGGGGAACATGGCGACATCTACGACCGGTACCGGGTGCGCCTGGAGGAGATGTGGCAGTCGAACCGGATCCTGGAGCAGGCGCTCGACCGGCTCGAGCGGCTCAAGGGTGCGCCGATCAACGTCAGCGACCCGAGAGTGGTGCTCCCGCCCAAGTCGAGGGCCATGGGGGAC
>DATKJJ010000525.1:0-8372 GCA_035543695.1 Gemmatimonadales bacterium
CGGCTCGATCCGGTCGCGCAGGGCGGTACCGAATTCGACCAGCGCCTTGAGCGCCTGTTCCCCCGCCAGCCTGAGCTCATCCGCGAATTCACCCGCGCCGCCGAAGCCGGCAACAACCTGGGCAACGAGTTGTCCTCCACCGGGGAGCATGGCGAGCGCGGTATCTACGAAAACGGACGGCGGTTCGTCGATGGTGGCCTGGGCCGCCTCCAGAAACGCCGGGGTATCTCTCAACCGCGCCAGCACCGCCGACGCTCGAACCGCAGGCTCGGGCTCGTCCCGGGTCAACAGCGCGTACAAGCCCTGAAACAGGTGGGAAAGCCAGAATCCCGGATTTCGGACATGGGGCTGCTCCTCGGCGAAGCGATAGGCAGTAGTGCGAATCTCTCCCAGCAGGGCCGTGCGGTCGATCTCGGTCTGGAGATGGTCCGTCTCCAGCTCCTCGATCGCACTAGAAACCGACCGAAGCGCGGAGATGTGCTCTCGCGTTGTCTCGACATCGAACCGGCCCAACCGGCTATCGGCACTCACCAAACCCGCTGAGCTCGCCGAGGCGGGATCGAAGTGGTATTTGAGATCCAGATAGGACCGGCAGAGGTCGTCAACCGAGGAGTTGGGCATCAGGCCCGCTGGGCGACCGCTTCGGAATGATCGCCCAGGCTGGCACTCCCCCGGAAACTCTCCAGCACCACACCATTGCCCAGGAGCGAACCCTCCAGCTCCACTCCGCTCAGCCGGGCGTCCCGACCGATGATCGAGTTGCGAACCCGGCTGCCGCTGATCTTGGTCCCCCGCTCGATGGAGACGTTGGGACCGATTTCGCTCCGCTCGATGCTGACTCCGTCCTCGATGTAGACCGGATCGTGTACGGTCACGCCGGGGAAGTCCGTTCGGCGAGCGGCTCCCTTACGAAGCAGGATCTCATTGGTCTCCAGCAGCGTGTCGAGCTTGCCACAGTCGTACCATCCTCCAACCTCTGCGGTCAGGATTCGCTTGCCATGCTCGATCATCCACTGAAAGGCGTCCGTGAGATACCATTCTCCCTTGTTGGCCGGATTGGCGAGCACGTGATCAATGCCTTGCCACAGGCTGTCGGTGGCCTTGATGTAGTAGAGCCCGATATTGGCGAGCTTGCTGATCGGCGTGGAAGGCTTCTCCACGATTTTGGTCATGTAGCCTTTGGCATCGGTGACTACCACTCCGAACCGCTGATAATCCTCCACTTCCTTGGCCCAGATGATGCCATCGGCGTCGGTACGATTCACCAGGCTGAGATCGGCCTCGAAGACGGTGTCAACAAAGATGATCAGTACCGGCCCGGTGACATAGGGCCGGGCCAAATTGATGGCGCCCGCGGTGCCGTCCTGGACTTTCTGTTCGATGTAGCGCGAGGGGATCCGATACCGCTTGCGGGCAAACTCTTCGACTTGCTCCTTCAGATGCCCGGTAATGAAGATCAGCTCGGTGATGTCGAGACCTTCGAGCCGGTCCATCACCCAGTCCATTACCGGACGGCCCGCCACCTTGAGCAGTGGCTTGGGCACCAGGTGGGTATGAGGCCGGAGTCGGGTGCCCTTGCCGGCGAGTGGTATGATCACTTGCATCTCAACCTCTTCCGTAGCGGTCCTCGAGGCGTACCAGATCATCGAGCTCGGGCGTCGAGGCTTCGAGCACATCGCTGTCCACAACCGCCTCGATCTGGTGGACCAGCTTGGCGGGGATATGCACACTCTCACCCGCCCGGAACGCACGGGTGATGGCACCGTCACCTTGCCCGGTGCGGAGCTTGAGCTCGCCCCGCAGTACGTGCATGGTCTCGTCCTTGAAGTTGTGGTACTGAAGGCTGAGCACGTGTCCCGCCTTCACGTGAAGAATCTTCCCCACGTATCGATCGGTGCGAGCCCAGATCAACTCGTAGCCCCAGGGCTTCTCCACCCGGTAGGGAGCCTCAGGCACTCACAACCTCGACATACTCGGGTTTAAACATGGGGGGCAATATGGCGGGGAAGCGGGGAAGCGGGGAAGCGGGGAAGCAAGCTTGCGAAGCAGCCGGGCCGCGATGTCAGAACGGCTGCTCGAAGCTGAATACCCAGCGGAAAGCAAGATCGTCATCGCCCGCCCGAGCATTCTGCGCCAGCTCGGGGCGAGAGACGAAGAGCGGGAAATCGAATCGGGTGACGAACTCCGTATCGCCGATGCGATGCGCCGCGCGAATACCGAGACCCGCATCGGACAGAAAACGGATGGTGCCGGTGGCCGGCGTCTGGCTCATGCTTCCGATGCCCTGGGCCAGATCGGAGAAGGCGGCAATGCTGACCCGCTTGAAGAGATGAGACTGCGGCCGGGAAAGCAGACCCTGCTCGACCTCCAGATTCAGGGCGGCAATGGCGGAGGTGGACAGCCGCGGATCGACTCCTCGTACGCCGGCACCACCGGGTGAGTGATAGTTGAAATCATCCCGGACCAGCAGGGCGCCCCGCGAGCGGAGAAATGGGTTGTAGAGCTGGCTCAACGGATCCGAGCCCTGGAAGTAGACCTGCCGCTGCTTGGCCGCATCATGGTCGCTTACCCCGGCGGCCAGATAGCCGCGCACGGCCAGACCCAGACCCTGGGCCAGATCCCGCCGGGCAATGCCCTCGATGAATCCGTTGAAGTAGAACGGATCGATATCCGATCGTCCGCTGGCCGCCAGACCGCCGCGGTTGTAGGCCAACCCGCCGCCGAGCGAGCTGCGGGCGGAGAGGTCCCACTGGCCGCTCTCGTTGGAGATCCGGTGGGCGAATTGCAGTTCAACGATACCCACGTCGTCGTAGTAGCCCGGATCCAGATAGCGAGTGTCGTCGATCGCCACCCAGCGAAGGCTCACCCCATGGCTTCGGGTCGGGCCAAAGGTGAGGTGTGCCCGCCGAGACCATTCGAGACTGGCGGCGGCACCGTAGCGTCCTTCGATCTTGAAGGCATCGAAGGTCTGCGACAGGTTCGGCGCCCGGAGCAGCACCGGATTCTTGCCTCGAAGGAAGAAGTCGATGTCCTTGACCTCGTCATCCACTCCCCAGCCGGTGCTCCCGGTGAGCATCACAACGTTCTGCTCGAATCGGCCGAGATAATCATCCCGGCTTCGGACGCCCAGGGTGACTCCTCCGGCATCGTTGTACCAGACGGTGGGCTGGACGCCGACCGTGAGCCGGTCCCGGCGGGATCGGGTAGCGAAGTAGGGATGGAGGTAGAAGTCGCTTCCCGGCGGCGGGAGCAAGGCTCTGGGCAACAGTCCACCCAGCCGCTTCCGGTTGTTCAGCATGTTCCAGTCGTGAGTCAGCCCCCGGGGGTCGAGCACCACCTCCTTGGGCTTGGTCGGGGTACTCAGCGTTACCCATTCCCGTTCGGCAAGTCCATCGACTCGCTGTACCGCTGTGTCCTCTTCGGCGACGACGCCGACCTCCACCGGGATCCGGCCATTGCCCTTCCGCACGACTTCGACCCGCGTCACCCAACCAGTCCGTTCCCCCCCTTCCGTCCTGACCTCACCCACCCCGTAGTCGTACAGCTCCGTCGTGTGCAGCCACTGGGCAAAGAAGGTCGAGAGATCCCGTTGGGACACCTCCTCGGCGACCGCGCGGAAGGCGGCCTCGTCCACGTGCTTCAGCTTCCAGCGCTGATAGAACGTCTGGAGAATGCGGTGCATCGTTTCGTCGCCGACGATGTACCGTAGCTGCTGAAAGAACAGCTTGCCTCGGGTGTATATGGCGGTGTTGTAGGAGCCGAAATCGCGATACTTCTCGGCCACCAGGCTGGGTGGTTCGGAGTAGTCGTCCAGATCCAGCTGCAGAATCCCGGCCTCGGTGTCCTGGTACGTACTCGGGCGGCCAACCATCTCCCAGAACCAGTCGGTCTGAAAGCTGGTGAAGCCCTCGTCCAGCCAGCCTTCCCGCCATTCGTTGTTGGCCAGGATCCCCATGGTATAGTTATGCCCCAGCTCGTGCACGATCAGCCCCTGCTCGGCGGAGCCATTCATGATCATCATGGGGAACTCGGTGCCGCCGCCCTCGATCCGGTGGACGTTGGTGATCTGAGGCCAGGCAAAGGGGCCGTACAGCTGGCTCAGCCACGCCAGCGCGGTCGCGGTCCGCTCCACCGCCACGTTTCCGCCCCAGGTGCTCTCGTCTCCCGGCTGATAGAGCACATGCACCGCCACGTTGCCGTAGCGGCCTCCCTCGTAGCGGTAGTCGGGGTTCAGCGAGATTGCGAAGTGGTGTACGTCTCGGGCATACCAGCGCACGATCTTTCGTCCCGCGGCTGCACCGTCGCACGCGGGGGGTGGCGTTTCGGGGCCATAGTAGTCGCGCCGATAGTCGATCGGTCTCGAGCGGTTCCGATTGGCCCGTTCCCATCCGGGGTCACCGCACACCGGAACGCCGGTGGCGCCGATGACCTGATCCGCGGGCACGTCGAGGTCCACCAGGAAGGTGGCGAACTCACCGTAAAACTCGCCGGCAGGATAGAGTGGATGTTCCTCCCAGCCGTAGCGGTCGTAGACCACCACCTTGGGATACCACTGGGCAAAGTCGAAGCGGCGGCCCTCTCGGCCCTGGCGCCGGGGCACGGTTGAGGGCCGCGCATCCCACTCGAGGTCTACCGAGACCGAATCGCCGGGCGGGAGCGGCTGAGGCAGAACAAATCGCACGACGGTGCTGTCGGGTGTAAAGGGATAGATCGGCACCACCCGAGTCCCGCCGATGCGCACGTTGCGCACGTGATTGAAGGCGAAGTTCGGCTCCCGGAGATCGTTGAACCGGCGCCGGCCTTCGATCGAATCCGCGTCGGACCAGCGGGAGCCGGGCCGGAAGGCGTTGAGATAGAGATGGAGCGAGAATGTGCTCAGTGTATCAGGTGACCGGTTGACGTAGCGGATCCTCTCGGTCCCACTCAGCACACCGCGCGGCTCGTCCAGACGGGCAGAGATCTCGTAGGCGACCTGCTGTTGCCAGTAGTGGTTGGGGTTCGAAGCCGGGGCAGATTGCTGAGGCAGAAGCAGGATTGCTGCGAGAATCACCGAGGGCTCGAGGTCAAATGGTCTGGTCACCCCCGTCGGGGATGGTCCGCAACTTAAATCTCACCCGGCGATTTGGCACCACAGTGCGCGGCCATGGTGGAGCCCGGGAGGGCCTTTGGCGCTAGGGTGAATCGCTCTTGCAACCCGGCATTTGGCACATCATGGCTGACACGTATCTGTCGTTGCGGGTCCATCTGGTGTGGGCCACCAAGAACCGAAGGCCGTGGCTCGATCCGGAATGGAGATCCCGGCTGTTCGCCTGTGTTGCAGCGGTTGTAGCCCGCCGGGGTGGCGAGCTGCTCTGTGCCGGTGGCATCCGGGATCACATCCATCTCTATCTCGAGCCCCCCAGCACGCTGGCCCTCTCCGAGCTGGTCGCCAGCATCAAGACCACCACCTGCAAGTGGATCCATGAATCATTTGCCCATCGACGGGATTTCCGGTGGCAGCACGGATACGGGGCCTTCAGTGTCACCCCGTTCGAAGACAGCTACATCCGCGATTACATCCGCAACCAGGAGATCCATCACCGCGAAGAACGGTTTACCAACGAATACACGTCGCTGCTGGTACGTCATGGCGTCATTTTCGATCCCGCGCATGTGACGGATTAACGTGCGGGTGTCCCGTTCACCATGGCACACGCGGTCCGGAGGACCGCCGATACCAAAGAGGGCCACTCTCATGGGTGGCCCTCTACGCGACATGCATGCCCGCAGCGGGAACGTCAACGTGACAACAATTGCCGCCGCAGCTTGGTCATCCGGCGCCGGAGCGATCCATCGAGCACCCGCTCGCCCACGCGCACAATCGCGCCGCCGAGAATTTCGGGATCCACCGAAAAGGCGGGTATCACCTGTTTCCCCAGCTGCCGGCTCAGCGCTTCCTGGATGCCGCGCTTGAGCTTCTCGTCCGGCGTCCGCGCCAGGGTCACACCGGCCCGTACCCGGTCCATCTTCTGGTCCAGCAGATTCATGTACTCCACCGCCACCGCGCGCAGAATCTGCTGGCGTCCCCGGCGCACCAGCGCCTGCAGGAACAGTACGAATTCCCGCGGCGTGTCGCGCAGGGCCGCGCCCAGGAGCTGCGCCTTCTCCGACTTGGGAATCCGGGGCGACATCAGGATCGCCTCGACTCCGGGGGTTTGCTCCACCGCTGCCGCCACGGCATCGAGCAAGTTGGCGTAGAGCTCGACGTGGCCGCTGCGCTCGCCCAGCTCAAACAGGGCTTCGGCGTAGTTCCGGGCTACCGTCTCGGTTCTCAATGGTTGCTTCCCAGGCTGGCCAGATACTCCTGCACGATCCGGCGATCGTTCTCGGAGTTGAGCCGCTCACCGATCAGCTTCGACGCCGCGGCCAGCGAAAGATCCACCGCTTCGCGCCGGAGCTCCGTTACCGCCCGCTCCCGCTCCGAGTTGATGTCACGGCGGGCCCTCTCGAGCAGCTCCTCCTGCTCCTGCCTCGTCTTTTCCATGGCCAACGCCCGTTCCTTCTCCGCCGCGGCTCTGGCTTCGGCCAGCAGCCCGTGCGCCGCGGTACGTCCCTCGGCAAGGAGCTTCTGATGCTCGGCCAGCAATCGGGCCGCCTCGGCCCGGTTGCGCTCGGCCTCGGCCAGCTGTTCCTCGAGCGCGCGCTCCCGGGCCTCCACCGCTCCCAGGATCGCGGGCCAGGCATACTTCCTGAGAAGCAGAAGCAGGGCCACGAAAACCACCACGGTCCAGATCATGAGACCTGGCTCGACCGACAGCGGACCGCGGGCCACGTGTTCTTCCTGGAGGAGAGCGAGCGCTAGCATCTGTTTTCCTTAGTCTAAAGTCCAGGGTCTAGAGTCTAAGCTGCATCGACGGAGCACCTAGACTCCAGACTCTCGACTCTCGACTTCCTTAGAACGTGATCTTCGACTGAATCAGGAACCCGATTACCGCCACGAACAAGGCAACCCCTTCGACTAGGGCGGCCGCGATGATCATCGCCGTCTGAATCCGCGCCGTTGCGTCAGGCTGCCGGGCGATGCCTTCAGTCGCCGAGCCACCGATCCGGCCGATGCCAACGCCGGCGCCCACGACCGCGAGTCCGGCCGCCAAGCCGGCCCCGATGAGACCCAATCCGCGGCCGGATGCCCCAGCTGCCGCGGCGGTTTCCTGCAAGAGAGCGAGAATGTACAGCATGTTTCACTCCGCATGAGCGGGAGACCCAGGATCACCTCTGCGCTCGCCAGCGGCGATGGCCGACTCTCCCCAACGGCCTGCCCTGGTGTCCCACCATCGTTCCCAGGGGAACAGTGGGCTTCGTCCGCCATCCGGCGGAGTACGTCACGGCCGGTTAGAGCGCCCCGCCGACCGCGTCGCTATCTATTGTTTTGCCCCGCTGCCCCGCTGCCCCGCTGATCTAGTGCTCCGCGCGCATCAAGCCGATGAACACGGCGGTGAGCAGGGTGAACACGAAGGCCTGCAGGAAGGCGACGAACACCTCGAGCAGCATGACCCCGGTGGCCAGAAGCGAGGCCCCGATTCCCACATAGTAGCTCTGGAAGAGAAAGGTCAGCCCGAGCAGGGCCAGTACCAGGACGTGGCCCGAGGTCATATTGGCAAACAGTCGGACGGCGAGAGCAAACGGCTTGGCCAGCTTCCCGATGATCTCGATCGGCGTCATCACGGCCAGCAGCAGCACCTTGAGCAGCGACCCGCCGATTCCGCCGGGCAGGCCGGGGGGCAGGTAAAAGATCGTCTTCATGTACCCCGCGAAGCCGAGCGCGCGCATGCCGGTGATTTCGATGACCAGAAAGGACACGAGCGCCAGCGCCGCGGTCACCGCAATGTTGCTGGTGGCCGTGGCGCCCCAGGGCAGCAGCCCCAAAAGATTCATCGCCAGAATGAAGAAGAAGACAGTCAGCAGATACGGAGCGTAGCCTTCCCCATGGGCCCCGACGTTGGGCAGCACGACCTCCTGCCGAACCCAGAGTGTCATTGCTTCCATGGCGCCGGGGAAGCCCTTGGGCGGCCGACCGTTTGCCTGCTCCCGCGCTAGGATGCGGGCACTGGTCAGGAAGATCACGGCGACAATGGTTGCCGCCAGCAGCATGTAGACCAGGTGACGGGTGGGAGACAGATCGAGATACCGGGGCTGCCCCTGAGCGTCGTGGCCCAGTGGGACCTTCCAGTTGGTGGGCAGGTGGACCACGCCAAACGGAGTCTCCACCTCACTGGCGTTGGCGAGGTGGTGGGTGATGTCCACTTCGTTTCGGTTCGCCTGATGCTGGGACTCGGGGGCAACCGCCTCCTGTCCAACCTCTTCCGCCCGCTCCTGAGCCCGAGCCGGAGACC
>DATKJJ010000526.1:0-2657 GCA_035543695.1 Gemmatimonadales bacterium
ATATCCACGGGGGGGCCACTCCGCTGAGGAGAAGCGCTACGGTCGGCCGGCGGCCGGGTCTTGGGTGCAGGCAATGGGATTGGAAAGGCGCCAGGAAATGTTGAAACCGGACTGGGCCGGCGATGGTGTTACAGAGGGAAGAATGGGACGAACGGGAGAGTGCTCAAGGATGACGGAAGCGCCTCATAATAGAGACACCCCCTTATCCCGTCAAGAGCGATCGTGGATCCGCTGACCAGGCATTTTCTTGCCTGGCGTGTCCTCCGGAACGCGGACCGGGAAATCATTGAATCCATTATAGCCCCGGAACACCGGGGGCCTTCGCCCGGTCTGGCCGCCACGCTCAAGGACTGGAAAGGTGCCCATTACTGGGGTTCTCCCGATCACAGCGAGTTGGTGCTGATCCGCCCACTGCGTCCTGCACGGCGGGAACGCTGGCTGCTACATCTTGCCCTCTTCGTGGCGACCCTCATCTGCTCCCTTGGCGCCGGGGCCGCGCTCCAGGGACGGTTCGATCCCCCGATCGGGTACGGACCGCTCGCGTGGATCAAGGCCGGCCTCCAGTTTTTCGCCGACTTCACCTCGGGATCAACCGAACAGATCCTGAGCGGATGGACTTTCGCGGTGCCACTGCTGGGAATTCTGCTCATCCACGAGCTGGGCCACTTCGTGGCGGCTCGCCGCTACGCCGTAGACGCATCTCCCCCTTACTTCCTTCCGGTCCCACCTACACTGTCGCCCATTGGCAGCCTGGGTGCGTTCCTGAGGCTGCGCTCGGTAGTAGTGGACCGGCGGCAGCTTCTCGACATTGGAGCTGCCGGTCCCTTGGCAGGATTCGTGGTTGCCCTGGCTGTCCTGGTATGGGGATACGCGACTTCCCAGCCGGTTCCTTCGGGCGATGGCCCACAGGGCCTCATTGTGCGTTTTGCCCAGGGATACTTCGTGGTTGGCGAATCGCTCCTGCTACGAGGGCTGCGCGAGCACTACTTTCCGGGGGTTACTTCGATCCAGCTGAGCCTCCCTGCGTTCGCGGGGTGGGCAGGGAGCTTTATTACGGGGCTAAACCTGCTCCCCCTGAGCCAGCTGGATGGTGGGCACGTGAGCTACGGTCTCGTGGGCAAGAGGCAGACAGTGATCGCCTGGCTCGCCGTGCTGGGATTGCTTTACCTCTCCTGGCACACGCCCGCCTGGCTGATCTGGATTCTGCTCACTCTGCTGGTGGGAGCGGGGCGGTGGTCTCACCCGTCTGTCTTATCCCCGGACAGGCCGGTACCGCGAAGCCGGGTAGTTATTGGGTGGATTTGCTTGGTTGTGCTGGTACTGACTTTCGTACCGGTACCCTTCAGTCAATGAAACATTGCGCACCGAAGCCCATCATCTATATTGGGTTACGTACCCCACCCACAGCGCAAGCGGATCAGGATGCCCATGCCCATGACAGAGGCCGAGCACCTTATAAAGCTCCGGCATGACCTTGCCAATCCGCTGTCTGCCCTCCTGGCGGAGACCCAACTCCTACTTCTGAATGAATCCAAGCTCGATGCCGAAACCCTGACCAGCCTGAGAGAAATCGAGGCCTTGGCGGTCAGGATGCGGACGATTCTGCGGGACGGATAGTCCCCGGCTCCGCATCCCGGCGCCCCTGGCTGCGGAGCCAGAGGGCCCCGTTGGCCAGGTAAAGCAGCAGAAACAGAGCGCTCACGGTGCTGACACCGACCCGGAGCGCGACCCCGCCTTCACTCGTCGAAACAAATCCTTCGATCGTCCCCGCGATCATCAGGAGCACGATCACGGCGCCGATCATCCGAACCGCCAATCTCCCGTTCAGCACCAGCGCATCCGCCCGGGTCAGGTCTCCGGGAGCAATCAGCGCGCGTCCCAGCAGGAAGCCGGCGGCACCGGCAACCCAGATGGCGAACAACTCGAGTACGCCGTGGCCGACGATGAAACTCCAGAGGTAGCCCAGCAGGCCCACGTTGGCGAAGTGGGCGGAGATGGCTCCGATCGAGAGGCCGTTGTACGCCAGCAGCACCAAGGAACCCACCCCCGCGAAGATCCCGCCGGCAAAGCAGTAGAAGGCGACGGTGATGTTGTTGGTGATGATGCTGGAGGCGATCATCGGCCGCTGGCGGGCTTCCACCTCGACGTACCCCTTACCCTGGCCGATTCGTGAGGCGCCAGCCTGGGCCCGCTCCAGCATCACGTCGGGGAGAAGCTCGTCTGCCAGCGCGGGGCGTTCCTTCAGCAGGAGGAACCCCGCCACCGCCGGGACAGCGAAGGCGAGAAACGCAATCAATACATAGCGTCGAGCCTGGACCACGGCCGCGGGACATTCCCGCATGACCACCTGCCAGATCCGATTGATTGAGTTGCGCTCGTCGCGGTAGAGCGCGTTGTGTCCGGAGACAACCAGCCGTTCCAAGCGGGCGAGGGTGGAGGGATCGGCCCGATAGGTGCGTGCCCGAGCGAGATCGGCGGCCACCTCCCGATAGCGGGCGGCGAAGTCCGGCAGTTCCCGGGCGTTGAAGCTGTCGAGTCCCTCACGCGCTGCGCGCTCCGCCATGCCCTGGAACGTTTGCCAGCGCTCCGTCTTCCGCGCCGCCATCCGTTCGGCGACGGTGGTCTGACCGCGGCGCTCCATCGCGCGCGGCTCCCCT
>DATKJJ010000527.1:0-2068 GCA_035543695.1 Gemmatimonadales bacterium
GTATCCACGGCGACCTCGGGCGGAGGCGTGTCATTGTCGCCTGCGCCCAGATCGATCACGTCTACCCCGGCCTCAATGAGCCGGCGCTTGATGGTGGGAATTTCGGCTAGCGGATAGCCGGGAAGACGCTGCAGCCGCTGACTGAAGCCGATCATTGACTGTCCTGCCGAACCGGGTTCGAGATGATACCCACTCCAGTGATCTCTACTTCCACTACATCGCGGTCCTTCAAGGGTCCGGTTCCAGCCGGGGTACCGGTGGCGATGAGATCGCCCGGCTCGAGGGTCATGACCCCGCTGAGAAACGACACGAGCTCAGGGATGGAAAAGTGCATGTCAGTTGCTTTTGCGCGCTGTCGTTCCACTCCATTCACGCGGCAGCAAAGCTCCAACTTGCGCCAGTCCAGCCCGCCCGCAACCCGTGGGCCCGCCGGACAAAAGGTGTCGAACCCCTTGGCCCTGCCCCACTGGCCGTCCACCTTCTGCAGATCTCGGCAGGTCACATCGTTCACACAGACGTAGCCTTCAATGCCCCGTTCGGCGGCTGCGGGATCGGCATTCCGAAGCCGGCGGGCAATAACCACACCGATCTCGGCTTCGAACTCCACTCGTTGGCAGATCGACGGGAGCACAATCGATTCGCCGGACCCGATGAGCGAGCTCGGAGGCTTGAAGAACACCATGGGGACCTGAGGCAGCTCGTTTCCCAGCTCACGGGCATGCTCGAGGTAGTTCCGGCCGATCCCGATGATCTTCGATGGCCGGAGCGGCATCATACGATGGCACCTCCTCGCACGGTGGCTCGGGGCAGGTTCTCACGGGCAAAGAAGTCCTCGCACTTCGTTCGCACCTGGGACCAGCTGCCGACGATGCGATCTGCCCTGGGCAGGCCGCTCAGCAGGAGGTGCCCGTACCGCTTGGTGACGACCCGGCTGTCGAGCAGGACCACAATCCCGGTGTCCTGGCTGCTCCGAATCAATCGGCCGAACCCTTGCTTCAGCTTGAGGGCGGCGTGAGGTAACAGATAGTGCATGAACCCGTCCAGCCCCTCTTCCGCCAGCCGCTCGAGCCTGGCCGCAGTGATCGGCTCCGACGGCACCTTGAAAGGTAGTTTGTTCAAAATGAGGGCGCGGAGCGCCCGGCCCGGCACATCCACTCCCTCCCAAAAGGAATCGGTGCCGAGAAGGATTGCGTTCTCCGCATCGCGGAATCTCTGCAGCAGCACATCGCGAGGAGCCTCCCCCTGAACCAGCAGCGGCCAGCGGGTAGCCACGCCTCCACCCCGGAGCTCCTGGGCGGCCCGCCGGAGAGCACTGTGGCTGGTAAACAGCACGAACATTCCACCGTCCGAAGCGTAGGCCAGATCACTGACCACCTGGACCACGGCGGCGCCATGTCCTGGCTCGTCTACGCGCGGCTCCGGCAGATCGTTGGGCACCCCGAATACGCACTGAGACGCGTAGTCGAATGGAGACGGAAGTATTTCTCTCACTCGTACCGGCGACGACTCTCCATTCAGACCGAGGCGGGACTCGAGGAAGTCGAAATCACCTGCAGCGGCGAGCGTGGCGCTCGTCAGCACTACGGTGTCCAGCCGATCGAACAGCAGCTGCCGGAGCAATGGTGCCAGGTCGAGTGGAACCACGGAGAGGCTGACGTGCTGCCCGCGCGCGCTGAGTTCCATCCAGCGGACACTGGGGGGGCCGCCGGATGCAGGCCGCAACGCGCGATTCAGGCCGTCCGACATGGTCTCCAGCCGGCGCATGACGCCGCGAAGCTCCTGCAGCAGCTGTTCCCGCCGTTCGGTCTCCTCCGCCTGGCTGAGCCGGTCGGCGATGATCTCCACCGTCTCCCGCAGCGCTCTGAACGCCCCCAGCGTGGCATCCAGATCGAAGCCGAGGCCCTGGTTCCAGATGGGGTCGGCAGCAAAGCTGTCCTCCAGCCGGAGCTGTCCGCCGGGAACCGCCTCGAGTCGGTCGAGCAGCCGGAGGAACAGCGCCTCACTGGCCCGGCGCGCATCGGCGATCGCGGGCAAGAGTCGTTGCTGAAGCAGATCCAGGCTCGCCTGG
>DATKJJ010000528.1:0-3254 GCA_035543695.1 Gemmatimonadales bacterium
GGCGACGGTTCAGTTCTGACATCGCCAGGTACCCCGGGGTGTCTCGGCATTACTTTCCGCACCGCACCTCATTGAATTCCCATCGGCATCGGAGTGCTCGTGACCCAGCTCTCGCTCTCGGGAGTGGCCGTCGAATTTGGAGCGACCCGTCTCTTCGAGGACGTGACCTTCACCGTCACCCGGGGAGAGAAGTGGGGAATCATCGGGCGGAACGGCAGCGGCAAAACCACGCTGTTCGGCCTGATAGCGGGCCAGGCCGAGCCCAGCCGGGGAACGGTGGCGCGAGGCGGAGGCCTCCGGGTGTCGCTGATGGACCAGCACCGGGAGTTTCCCGGAGCAAGCACGGTATGGGAAGCCGCGGCCGGACACTTTGCCGAGCTGCTGGAGCTGGAGCGATCGCTGGCGCGGCAGGGTGAGGCGCTGGCCCAGGCGGGAGATCGCTGCACTCCCGAGATGCTGTCCCGCTACGATCGCGACCTGGAGCGGTTCGAGCGCGATGGCGGCTACACCCTGGCTCCCCGGATCGACGCGGTGTTGCACGGGCTGGGCTTCGATCCGGACAGGGCTCGCACCCAATCGCTCAACGGGCTGAGCGGAGGCGAGCGGGGCCGGCTGGGTCTGGTGCAGCAGCTGGTGAGCCCGGCCGATGTGCTCCTGCTGGACGAGCCAACCAACCACCTCGACCTCGAGACAACCCGCTGGCTGGAGGAATATCTCGCCGGGCTCGACGCGACCGTGCTCCTCGTCAGCCATGACCGGGTCTTCCTCCAGGCGGTGGTGGACCACGTGCTGCACCTCGAGGCCGGCACCGCGTTCACCTACACCGGGGATTATGAGAGCTTCCTCGGACAGCGGGCCGAGCGGCGGCTGACCCAGCAGCGCGCGTTCGACAAGCAGTCCCGGGCCATCGCGGCGCAGGAGGACTTCATCCGCCGCAACATCGCGGGGCAGAACAGCGCCCAGGCCAAGGGGCGCCGGCGCCGGCTGGAGCGGGTGAGCCGGCTGAGTGAGCCCACCGGAGAGGATGGCACCATGGCGCTGCGGCTGGAGCCGGCCGCCCGGGGCGGAGATCAGGCGCTGGTGCTGGACAAGGTGCGGGTTGCCATCGGCGAGCGGGTGCTCCTGGATCACTTCTCGGCCACGGTTCGCCGGGGAGACGTGGTCGGACTGGTGGGACCGAACGGGGCGGGGAAGACCACCCTGATCCGGTGCATGGTGGGCGAGCGTCCGCCCGAAGGAGGCGAGGTGCGGATCCCTCCCTCGGTTCACATCGCCCACTACCGACAGGATCTGGCCCAGGTTCCGTCCGACCGCTCGCTGTACGACCTGATCAACGACCTTCGGCCCAGCTGGAATCGGGGCGCCATCCAGGGACACCTCGGCCGCTTCGGCTTTTCCGGCGACAGCGTGCTTCGAAAAGCCGGCAGCCTCTCCGGTGGGGAGCGCGCCCGAGTCGCCCTGGCGATGATGATGCTCAGCTCGGCCAACCTTCTGGTGTTCGACGAGCCTACCAACCATCTCGACGTGGAATCGATCGAAGCGCTGGAGGACGCGATCGAGGCGTTCGAGGGCACGGTGATCCTGGTGAGCCACGACCGGGCTCTGCTGCGTGGGCTCACCACCCGAACCTGGGTGCTGCACGAGTCCAGGATCGTGGACTACCCTGGCGGGTTCGAGGAGTGGGAGCAGGCCAGCGCCGAGCGGGCGCACGCGGCGCGGGTGGCGGCCGCAGAGGAGGAGTCGCTCCGGCGGGTACACGAGCGGAAGCAGACTCGCCGGAGCGAGAATAGCCGCAAACGCGAAGTGTCGTCCAAGCGCGACTCGCGGAAAGCCCTGGAGGCGGCCGAGGCGCGGGTGAGCGTTTGCGAGGAGCGGGTGGCTTCGATCAGAGCCCGGCTGGAAGATCCTGCATTGTATACCACCAAGGACGGCGTGCTCGAGGCGCAGCAGCTCGGCCGCGAGCTCGAGACTGCCAAGGAAGAACTGGATCGGGCCTACAGGGATTGGGAACGGACGGACTTACCGAAGGGCAAAGAAAAAAACCTGGCCGCAGATGAACGCAGATGACGCAGATGGCTCCCGTGTTGGACACGGATGAACACGGACAACAGCAGCGATCGTTCCTCAAGCAAAGTGGCTCCCTTCCCGCCGCGGCCATCCAGAATTTTTGTTCAACAGCACACCGGTCAGTTTCGGTCTCTAAGCCCGCGCTTGAAACTGGTTGGTGTGCTGTTGACTAAAGTCTGAATTCTGAATGTGAAGTCGCGCTGATTGAGTAACTGGAGCGATCCCTGCAGTTGTCTGCTGTTATCCGCGTTCCTCCGCAGTATCTGCGTTCATCTGCGTTCATCTGCGGCCACTGTTTCTATCTCAGTCGCGATGGCGGGTGATGACCTCAGCGTCTGCAGCACGACGCAGTAGCGCTCGGTGAGCTTGTGCAGGGTGGCCAGCTGATCGGGAGAGGCGTCGGAGTCGAGGTTGAGGCGCACGCGGATTTCCCGGAAGCCCACCGGCGCCTCCTTGCTTACGCCGAGCGTTCCCCGGAAATCCAGATCGCCCTCGACGTCGACGGTGCCGCCCCGAACCGGAATCTCCAGGGCGGTGGCCACCGCGCGCAGCGTCACGCCGGCGCAAGCGGCCAGCGCCTCGAGCAGCATGTCGCCGGAGCAGGCCTGGAGACCGGTACCGCCGGTGGCCGGATGCAGCCCGGCCTCGACCAGAGCCCGTCCGGTTTCCACCCGGCAGCTCACCCCGGGCGCATCCAGCCGGCCGCTGGCCTTGAGAGTCACCACCGCGCTGGACGGATCGTCCTGGTACTTCTGCTTCAGCGGGGCCTGAAGGGATTTGAGTTGGGAAGAGTCCATGAGGGGAAAATAAACCCTGTTGATCGTGCTACCCGCCCGCGAGGGCTCGGACTAGTGCTTGCCGAAGTTGAAGCCTACGGTAAGTCCCACCGCCGGGTCGGCACCCTCGAGGCCCAATGGGATCGAAACGTCAGGGCGAATGGAGAGGGTATTGAGGACCAGGCCCACCCCGAGATGTGCCACCGCGTAGGCGTCCGATTCAGTCGATGAGTTGAAGCTGTCCTCGGTCTTGGTTCGCTCATACTCCAGGAAGATCCCACCGGTCGGGACGAGCTGCAGCTGCCGGGGACCTACCGCCGCGCCGATGGCCAGTCCAATGGTAGCGGTGCTGGCGGAGTTGTTGACTCCGAAGCCGTCGGGCAGGTTGCTCAGGGCGTATGAGGCGATGGG
>DATKJJ010000529.1:0-3771 GCA_035543695.1 Gemmatimonadales bacterium
AAGCTGCTTCGTTTGCTGAGCCGTCGCCCCATCTCATACCATTGGCGACCCAGCTCCTCACCTCCCCGCACATGCGCAATGGCTACCACGAACCCCCGGTCCAGAAGGCTGAGGGTATTGGACGAGAACGCGGGGTCGTAGCTCAGACCATAGGCGCCATATCCGTTCAGCAGCAACGGTCGGGTGCCGTCCAATTCGAGCGGAGTCCTATACACCAGGGAGATCGGGATCTCGACTCCATCCGGGGCCCTGGCGTACAGCCGCTCGCTTCGATAATGGCTCGACTCGTACCCGCGTACCTCGGTGTGCTTGCGAACGGTCCAGGTATGCTGGACCAGGTCGTAATCGACCACGCAGCTTGGGGTGATCAGGGAGGTATAGGTGAAACGAAAAAGGGCGGTGTCGAACTCCGGGTTGGCGTGAGACCGTACCGTGTAAACCGGCTCTGGGAACCGGATCACGTGCTCCGATCCCGTGGTGAGATCCAGCACCCGAAGGCGAGTCAGTCCGCTTTCGCGCTCATGGACGACCAGGTGATCCCGGAAGGCATCGGTAGAGTCGACCTTAACCTCCGGCCGGTAGGGGAGCACTGGAGACCAGTGTTCGCGTGATGGGTGCTCTACCGGAGTTTCCACCAGTCCGAAGTTCTGCCCGGCATAATTGGTGGTGATAAAGAAGCGGTCGCCGTGGTGAGTGACCGAGTATTCCTTTCCGCTCTCACGCGGCTGAATCACCCTGAAGGGCCCGCGCGGATCATCCGCGCTGGCAAACCATACCTCCGAGCTGGTGTGGCTCGAGAGGTCCAGCAGGAGGTATCGTCCGCTGCGAGTGCGGCTGATATCGAGATAAAAGGACGCGTCGCGCTCACAGTAGACGAGCTCATCTTCGTGCTGCGCCTGCCCCAGGTGATGCCGGTACAGCTGCCAGGGTCGGCGGGCGGCATCGAGCACGCTGTAGAAGATGGTTCGGCTGTCGTTTGCCCAAGCCAGACGATGAGCGGTTCGGTGAAGCTGTTCACCGAGATGCTCACCGGTAGTAAGGTCTTTGATGAAGATGGTGAACTCTTCGGCCCCGCAGGTATCAACCGAATATGCCAGTAATCGGTGATCGGGGCTCACCTGCATCATCCCGATTCGGAAGTAGTCCAGGCCTTCCGCCAATGGATTCTGGTCCAGGAGGACTTCTTCGGGGCCGTCCTGACTCAGCTGCTTCCGGCAGAAGATGGGATACTGACCCCCCGCCTCAGTCCGGCTGTAGTACAGGTAGTGGTCCAGCTGCTCGGGAACCGAGAGGTCTGCCTCCTTGATACGCCCGCGCATTTCCTGGAAGAGTTGCTCCTGCAACGCCTCGGTGTGCCGCATGACCGCTGCGGTGTGCTGGTTCTCGGCCTCGAGATAAGCCAGCACTTCCGGATCATGGCGATTCCGCAGCCAGTGGTAATTATCGATGCGGGTCTCCCCATGGGTGATCTCGTGGCGGGGCACGATTGCCGCCACCGGCGCGACCGCGGGCTGGTGGGGAGCAACAGCATCAAGATTGGAATAGTGCAGGGGGCGGCGAGCAGGAGCGAGCGCCGATGCCAGAGTACGACGAGGGTTCGACATCCAATACTATCAGTCTCCGACCGCGGGATGCAGCCGGACAAGCGTTCAGTGGACCACCGAGAATTGGGTCCTAGCGGTGAATAACGATCCTCCTTTTAGGCAAGTCAAGTCCAGCATAAGTCCAAGAACAATAAATACTTAGAGTGTCACGCTTACCCATCGCATAGGGTCTGGTGTCGGCCGGGAGCAGGCGCGAACTCGCATCTATAGGACATACCGCCAGATAGCACGTGTCATCCGTCAGGGGCTGCAGCCGCGCACGTCCTTCTGCTCTACGAAACTCCAGGATTTCGGCTTAACTCCTTGCACCACAACAACGTCCACCGGCTGGCTCAAGCTGGAGGAGGAGAGGCAGTTAGGTCCAGGGCTGGTTTCGCGGACCTCGACGCGGAGCTCGCCGTTGGTTTGGGTCACTTGGCTCACGGCGATCTCGTAGCCACCACTGGGTCGCTCCCCCGCCGCGACTGCAATCACGATGTCTCGAGTGAAATCCACGGCCGGCCGGTCGCCCACACCCAGCTCAGACCAGAACTCCGCCCATGCATTGGCGTCCTGAATGACCATCCGCCTGGCTTCCCTGATTCCAGTGCGGCTCCACTCTCCCAGGCGGCGGATCTCGATATTGGTGGCGTTCTCGTTGGCACCGTAAGGAGCATAGCCCTGCTGGGCCCGAGCCGTGTCCTGGATGGGCTGGGAAGAGGGAGTTGAATCAGCCGGTGACTGCAGAGTTGAATCGGGAGTGCCCTCAGGCTCCGGCGCCAGCGAGACTGGAGTGTCGTTCCCGGATTCTCCCGGCGACACTCGCATGGTACCGCCACCGCAAGCGGCCGCCAGCCAGACGAGGAGGACGTTGCGTGGGTGCATAGGTGCTCCCGGTTGAGGTAAGCAACAGGGCAGTTGAGCCGATTGCCAAAGGTACGCCGAAGATGTGGCCGGCGCGAACCATGTGGTCGCATCGCGGGGGTGATCCTGATCACGGGTGTTGCCGGGCTGGACGCGCCCCGATTCCCGGGGCATCATATCACGTCGTTTTTCTCTTCCGCCGTGTTGACTCACCAAGGAGAGCCTGATGAGCCTCGTCGATCGCGTCAAGCGTATTCTGATGTCTCCCCGAACCGAGTGGCAGGTCATCGACGCAGAGCCTACCACGCCGGCGCAATTGTACACTGGCTACATCGTTCCGCTTGCCGCGATCGGGCCCATCGCGCAGCTGATCGGGTACTCTGTCTTCGGCATTTCGGTGCCATTCATGGGCACGTATCGGGTACCGATCGGCTCGGCCATCACCAGCGCGCTGGTTACTTACGTACTCTCCCTGGCCGCCACTTACGCCCTGGCTCTGATCATCGACGCCCTGGCTCCCACCTTCAACGGCCAGCGCAGTCAGATCCAAGCCCTGAAAGTGGCCGCCTACTCGAGTACCGCGAGCTGGGTGGCTGCCATATTCCATCTGATTCCGGGCCTTCGTCTGCTGACCATTCTTGGCCTGTACAGCTTGTACCTGCTCTACCTGGGTTTGCCGATTGTGATGAAGGCTCCGCGGGAGAAGGCGGTGGCGTATACCGCTGTCGTCATTCTCGCTGCCATCGCGCTGTTCATGGTCATTGGGGTGATCGCTGGGCGCTTCATGGCGCTGCCTACCGCCGGGATGACCGTTCCCTGAGCGGCACGGGCGGTCCGCGTCTTGCGTGAGGGGGATGCGGATCACAGCCCGGGTTAGTCGAGCGGATTAGTGTGAGCACTGGCCCGGCCCATAAGCCGGCGGCTCATCATGAGATCCGGCGATAGAACGAGAACCCAGGACGCCCTATGACTCCTCGCTTTGGTTTAATCTCGCTGGCTCGGCGGCGCTCGCTCCTCCTCGGCGCCGGCCTGGCTGCGGGACTCCTCAGTTGCGCCCGCAACCCCGTTACCGGCAAGAGCGAGCTCGCGCTGGTCTCGGAATCGCAGGAAATCCAGATGGGCCAGGAGGCCTCGAAGGACGTCGCTCGAACGATCGGCCTCTACAAGGATCCCAAGCTCGAAGCCTATGTGGCGGCCATCGGCAAAAGGATGGCCGCGGCTTCCGAGCGTCCCAACCTGCCGTGGGAGTTTCATGTGGTAGACGACGCTTCAGTCAATGCGTTCGCCTTGCCCGGAGGCTTCATCTACGTCACCCGTGGGCTGC
>DATKJJ010000530.1:0-4131 GCA_035543695.1 Gemmatimonadales bacterium
ATGCCGGCGACAATCAGGTCGGCCTTCAGGCGATCGCCATTCTCCAGCACCACTTCTCCCGGCGCAAAGTCTTTGGCGGTTTGCTCCAGGTGGAAATTCACCCCGTGCTCCTCGTGGAGCTTCCGGATGAACTCTCCCAGCTCGGGCCCCATCACCCGCTCCAGGGGACGACGATCCGGCGCGACCACGTGCACTTCGAGTTTCCGGGCCCGTAACGACGCCGCCACCTCGAGCCCGATGAAGCTGGCGCCCAGGATAATCACCCGGCGCGCGCTGGCGCTGGCGGCGATAATGGCTTTGCTGTCCCGCAGCGTCCGCAGGTAGAAGATGGAGCTGTTGCTTTGAGAAAGGCGGACCGGAGTGGCTCCGGTGGCCAACAGGAGAGCTCCATATTCGTGGGTGCTGCCGTCATCTAGACGCACTTGGTGCCGGCCCGGCTCCAGCGCGGTTACCCGATGGTCGCGAACGATACGGATGTTTCGTTCGGTGTAGAACTCCGGCGGATGCAGCGGGATCCAGTCTTCCTGGGCGGAGCCCGCCAGATAGTCCTTGGACAGATTGGGCCGGTCGTACGGGGCATCTGGGTCGGGATCGAACAGAGTTATGGGACCCTGATATCCATCGCGCCGGAGTGTCTCAGCGGCACTGTTCCCGGCAGCTCCGGCGCCCACGATCACGATTGACTCAGGGCTCCGTATCGGGGAGGGCTGAGAGGCAGCCCGCGGGCCAGGCCGGGGGGCTTTGCCCCGGACGAACACCATATCCCCTTTCTGTTCCACCTCCCAGCAGGGCAGATCGTTCAGGGCGGGCGGCCGGAGCGCCTGGCCGGTTCGAAGGCTGAAGCAGGCGTGATGCCAGGGACAGCGAACCGTGTCGCCCACCATCAAACCTTCCGCGAGGGGTCCGCTGTAGTGGCTGCACACCGCGCCGATGGCAAACCACTCGTTGCCCTGCCGGGTCAGCAGGACCGCTTCCTCACCCACGTGTCCGGCCAGCAGCTTCCCCTCAGACACCTCAGTGACCGCAATGCCGGCCGCGAGATCGGGGCCGGTTACAGCCGGAGCCTGTTCGCTCATCTCCTGCTCCTCAGGCGGCCCTCAACTCGGTGGTGCAGTGAGGACAGCGGCTGGCCCCGATCGGAATCGCCATCCGGCAATAGGGACAATCTTTCGTCGCAGGCGCCGCCGTGGCGTCGGCGGGCTTCAGCCGGTTGGCGGCTCGGACGATGAGGAAGACTGCAAAGGCCACGATGATGAAGGTGACCACGTTGTTGATGAACTGACCGTAGTTGAGGGTCACGGCACCGGCATCGTGCGCCTGGGCGATGGTGGCGTAGGGCGGTGCCGCCTTCTCCCCTGACTTGAGCACAACGAAAAGATTGGCAAAGTCGAGACCGCCCAGGGCCAGTCCGATTGGGGGCATGATGAGGTCATCGACCAGAGACTTCACGATGGTGCCGAACGCGCCCCCGATGATGATGCCCACGGCGAGGTCGAGCACGTTGCCGCGCAGCGCAAAGGCCTTGAATTCCTTGAGCATGGGTTTTCCCCGATCAGGGTTTCAGGATTGCGAGAGTCCCACCGGCTGTCCAGCAGCTCGCCACTCGGCAAAACCTCCGCGGAAGAAGCGAACGTCGTCAAAGCCTCCGGCCCGGAGCAGACTCACCGCAATAGCGGCGCGCGCTCCGGTTTGACAGTGCACGATCAGCGGCTGCCCCCGGGGGATTTCGTCCAGCCGCGCCTCCAGCTCGGCAATCGGCAGATTCAGCGATCCCGGAATATGGCCGGCTTCCCACTCCCCCGCCCCGCGGACATCGAGCAACAGTGCGCCGTTCCTGTGGCGGGTACCCAGCTGCTCGAGTGTGACCACAGGGATAGTTTGCAGCCCGCCCCCGGATTTCCGCCAGTGACCCACGACATCACTCCCGAAGTAACCGGCCACGCGATCCATTCCGATTCCCGCCAGGCTTCGCACCAACTCGTCGACCCTGCGCTCGCCGGGCTCCGGAACAATGAGGTAGAGCTCTCGGTCGTAAGGAAGTAGGGATCCGGCCCAGGTCGGAAATGCTCGAGTATTCGGGATGTTGATCGTTCCCGGAATGGCCCCCCGGCCATACTCATCGGGGTTACGAGTGTCCACTACGGTGCTGCCGGACTGGAGTACGGATGTCAGACTGTCTTCCGCAAGCCGCGGAGTCGGCGGCAACTGGCCCAGAAGCCGCGGACCCTCCAGATTCATTCGCTTCATCTGGGCAAAGTACCGTGGCGGATCGGGCTGGCCGGCCAGCACGGCGCGCACAAAGTCGTTCTCATTCCGAACCCCAAAGGCCCAGTTGAACCGCTTCTCGTAGCCCAGAGTGGACTGCGGCACCGCGCTCAACGACTTGCCACACGCCGAACCGGCGCCGTGACCCGGCCAGATCTGGAGGTAGTCGCTGAATTCGCGGAACCTCTGGAGCGAGCGATAGAGCTGGCGAGCGCTGGTTTCCATGGTGCCCCGAGTGCCCACGGCGCGCTCCAGCAAATCGGGCCGTCCCACGTCCCCCACAAACAGGAAGTCTCCGGTTAGTGCGCCCATCGGCTCGCCGGCCACCTCCGTGTCGGTGACCAGAAATACCAGATGTTCCGGGGTGTGCCCCGGCAAATGGAGCGCGCGCACTTCGATCCGCCCAACCGTTATGCTGTCGCCGTCATTCATCGGCGTGGCCCGGGCCTCTTCGGCGTAGCGATACTGCCAGTCTGGTCCGCCCGCAGCAGAGAGGTAGAGCCGAGCATTGGCCCGCTGCGCCAGTTCGCGCGCCCCGGAGACAAAGTCCGCATGGATGTGAGTCTCGGTGACGTGGGCGACTCGGAGACCGTCCTGAGCCGCGGCCTCGAGGTACCGGTCAATATCCCGGTTGGGGTCCACGATCAGGGCTTCACGGGTGGAGGAGCAGCCGAGCAGGTAGCTGGATTGAGCAAGCCTGGGGTCGAAGAGCCGCTTGAAGATCATAGCAGCGACACGAGACCGGAACAGCCGGGGATGGCGTTGGTGGCCGGGTTCATGATCTATTATAGGTCAAAGCGCGGCCGCTTGCCCGATGCAACCCACTGATCAGTAAGGCTTTCTCCAAATGTGCGAACCTTTCGTGCAAGAGCGTCACCAACACGATCTCTCACCGGTTTGACACACCGATGACACAAGCCGCGGTTCCTCGGCAGCACCGACCTTCCAGAAACGGGCTGCTGCTCGCCATTGTAAGTCTAGCGGGCTGCGGTCACACTGAGCCGTTCACCCCTGGCAACTTTGACACCGACGCCCCATTCAATCCCACTCCTCCAATACAACTAACCCTCAATCGCGGACCCGACCGGCGCGCCGCATGGCTGCCGGACGGTTCCGCTCTCTTGTACTCAACCCAACTCGAAGGCACTCGAGACCACGACGTGTGTCTTGCCATGTTGCCCCCAACGGGAGGGCGGCAGCGAAGCCTGAGTTGCACTCTTTCGCCATCGGCCGATCAGCGGACCGAATCGCTCGAGTCGGCGGCGGCGGCAACGGACGGCCGGCTTGCCTTCATCGCCGCCAGCAGTACCATCGGTGCGCTGGTGCCCACGGTTCAGGAGCTGTCCCTCGCAACCATCGCTGACCCCGCCACGCGTACGTCACTCCTGGCCATTCCCTACACCATCTCAGGCAGGCCGACCCACGGCGGCATCTCCCAGCTCCGGTGGCTGGGTCCAAGCCGGCTGGTGTACCTGGGAGAGGCGGTGAGTGTCTACAGCCCGTGTAACGGCTGTGAGAAGGACACGCTGCGCTCCGGGGTCGATGCAGTGTGGCTCGACCTTGCAGCCGGCGCCACCCCCCAAGCCATAGCGGGAACCGGCAACGCGTCGAGCGTTTCCCCCGGAAGCAGCGAGGACGAGGTCTACTACACCCTGGGCGGAGACACCCGGGTGTACCGGGAAACGATCTCCAGCGGCGCGGCAACCGTGGTGTTCGACTTTGGCAGCGCCGGCGTTGTCCGCGACGTGCACGTGGTGGGCAACCGGATGGTCGTTGTGATTGGCGGCAGAGTGCACTTCGCCATTGATCCCTCATTTGGACCGACCCAATGGGACAGTGGGGGCGTCGTGCATATCGTCGACTTGT
>DATKJJ010000531.1:0-2107 GCA_035543695.1 Gemmatimonadales bacterium
TTAAAGGTGACCTTGCCAGACTTGCCCTTGTCGTCCACGGTGATGGTCCCGCTGCCTTCCTTTTTCACATCGTTGGAAGCGCCGCCGAGGCTGGCCCCGGTGTTGATGGTGTGCTCGGTGTACCCGGGTTTCAGGAGGTCCCCGAATCCGGCCGTGATCAAGAACTTGTCGGTGCCGTCGGCGGCGTCCTTGGTGTCGGGAACGATCAGCTGCAGCGAGCTGAACTCCTTGGGCGACTTGCCGCTGACGCTGTACTGATTGCCCCAGGAGCCTGGCCCGGCAAATCCATAGGTGCAGGTCAGGGATTCGGAGGTGGCGTCATAGGTGCCGGCGTGAGGGCCTCCGCCTACTACGAGGTGGATCGTGGTGGCCTTTTCACCACCCGCTGCCTGGGGTGCGCCCACCCCGCTGTTCGATTCTCCCTGCTGGCTCGACCGATCTCCTCCTCCACACGAAACAAGTGCAAGGGCGAGAGACACCGCTCCCAGCCTGGCTGTTGACGGACGGGGCATTGCTTGAATCCTCTGTGATGAGTGTAAAGCGACCTGAAGGGACCCCAAATTACTGCGAGACTGCTGTGCTCGACAATTCCCCCCTGGCGCGCGCCGCTGCTGTGTGACGATCTTAGTGTCCCGCTTCAGTGTCCCCGTTTCCAGGAGTCATTCAGATGCTTACCTCGCGCCGAGCAGCGATTCTCGCGCTTCTTTTGCCCGGCTCACTTGCAGCCCAGGACAATCCCTTTGCTCTTACCGGCGGCTCGGTCAAGACCGCCTACATCGTATACGACGTGATCGCCCAGAAGCAGCAGCCCGGTGCCACTCCAACGTATGAAATGGGAGTCGCGGCGGACCACGTGATTATTAAGATGGTCATGCCGTTCGAAATGGGTGGGAAGAAGGATACCGTCCGCTCCCTCGTGGTCACGACGCGAGACTCACAGTACACCTACAACAAGATGGGAGGCCAGCAGGAGGGCGAGGTGAGTGCCACATTGAGGCCTCACCTGGCCCGGGAGTATGCGGCGCTGGATGCTGCCGGCAAGGCCCGGTTCCGGGAGAATATCAAACTGGCCACTCAGCTTGGCGGCGGAAGTGACGCCGACGCGTTCGTCACCCTGTTCGGGGAGAAGGCCGGCTCGGAGACCATCGCCGGCCACAAGTGCGACGTGTATAAGGCGAAGGAGAGCACCGCCTGCGTCATGCCGGGCGCTCCCATGGTCATGCTCCGGTGGGTCGACCCGAGCCAGGGGATGACGATGGTCGCCAAGAAGGTCACCCTGAACGGTCCTATGCCGCCGGCAATGGGTGTGCTGCCCAAAGGGGTGCGCTGGAAGAAGACCGAACCCAAGGATGCCGACTTCATCACCAACGTGTGGTCGCTCAAGAACCAGACGTCCGATCCCAGCAAGGTCCCGGCTGCTACCATGGCGAAAGATGCGGTGCGCTACCTGGCCAGCGCCCAGGCGGGCGCCGAGCTACGGGAGATGGGTGCGGGGCAGGAGACTGGAGAAGCGGAGTCCGACTCGACGAGTCAGTAGCCCGAGAATGCCTTTGCGATGGCCAGCTCCGGACGCTTCCCATCGGAGCCGGCCATCAACCCGAGAAACTCGCGATAGCCTACGGCCGCAGCATCGCGGTCGCCGGCCAGCTCCGCCGCTCGCGCCCTGCCGAACAGGCTCCGGGCCCGGTTGCGCTCCCGGGCCAGTGTCGCTTCATACGCCGCGCGGGCCTCGGTATAATGCCCGGCCAGCAGCAGCATGTCGCCCTCCAGCTCGCGCGCCGGGAGCAGCTCTCCGGGAGTGACCTGGTGTTTGTCGGTGACCTCCTCCGAATCGGCCGCCGCGTGTGCTTGTGCCAGCGCACCGGTCGTGTCACCCTCCGCCCAACGCACCCACGCCTCCGCCGCATCGTGCTTGATCCGGACGACCCGCGACCAGTAGGGCTCTCCCTTCTGCTCCATCGCGGTGGCGATCGAGTCGAGCGCCTTCACCTCGGGGCCAGCCGCATGGACCCTGCCGCTTCGCGCACTCCCAATCGCGTGGGTGAACCGGAGCAGGGCACTCGCCACCGGCCCCAGTGACTCCGCCGGCGCCCTGAGCTCCGCCGCC
>DATKJJ010000532.1:0-2268 GCA_035543695.1 Gemmatimonadales bacterium
ACATTGCCGGTCTCAAGATTCCGGCCGCGGTGCTGGCGCTGCTCCCGATTCCGGTTGGCAACATCGACCAGAACCGAGCCTACAATCACCTGATGGATTTGCGCGGCGATCTGATGTATGCGGCGCAGCGGGCCCAGAACATGGAAGAGTTCAAGACCATGATACGGGAGATGCGCGAACGAAAGGAGCGGGAGCGGGAGTTCCAGAAGAATCAGCGCACCGCGCCTCCGCCGAAGGAGCCGCTTACTCCTTAAGAAACGTGAGCGGGACTAGGACGATCGCTCACGTTGTCCTAGTCCCGCTCACGTTTTTTCCTCTCCCCCAACCAGCCCCAGCAAGTCCGCCAACGCCCGGTCCACCACTTCGGCGGCTTCACCTTCGATGATCTTCTTCAGAATATCCGCGGTCTCGAGTGGAAGACTCTCGGGATGCACCCGGTCACGCTGGTAGCGCACGATGTTTCCGAGCGGGACCGGGGCAACTTCCGGATCCTCTGACTCAGCCGCTTGGTCAGCGACCGACGCTTCATAGGACGAGCTCGGCACGCTCGCGCTCCACGGCTCCTCCGGCTCTTCCGCCTCTTCCGGCAGCGGCACCATGGCAAACAGCTGGCACTGCAGGCCGGGGGGCGCTACCCGCGCGACCAACACGACCTGCAGCGGCTCGTTGAAGAAACCGTGGGCCTGGATCTGCTCCCATGCTTCCGGCGACATCACCGACCGCGCAACCAGTCGTCCGTTGCGGTACGTCCCCATGCAGACCATTTCCGCCGGAACCCGATCGTCCTGGATCAGACTTACTTCCAGCTGTACCGGCTCCGCGGTTGCGGCGATCGCTGCCGGGACCGGCACAGCCTCGTTGTCTGCGGATCCGGATTCGTCACTTGTCATCTGGAATCAGTACGTGAACCAGTGCGAGGAGGCAAGCCGAGCAGAGCGCTGAAAACGAAAGGCTAGGGGGTCGCGCTGGTGGCCGACCGTTGGGGATCCCAGATCTGGCCGCTTTCGTTGATCACCGCGGCGGTGGCGCCAAAGTCCTCGGCGGAAAGTTGACGCACCAGTCGCACCGCCTGCCGCTCCGGATCCGGAGCCGGCCCGCTCTGCGGAGGCTGAAGCATCGGCGCGAGACGCGCCCGGCGAAGCGGACCCCGGCCGGCAAACTCCAGCTGCAACACTCCGGTGACACCGAGGGGGCCCGAGAGGTTGAATCCGCGATAGGTCACGAAATTGCCCAACGAATACGCGATCAGGCGGCCCCGGTAGAACTCCATTCCCCGCAACACGTGAGGTCCGTGACCGATCACGGCATCGGCACCCGCATCGATCACCGCACGGGCCCATCGGCGAAGGTCGCCCCGAGGCTCAGCCCCGAGTGATTCGGCCGCCTCGCCGGTGTGCACGGCCTTGGCGCCTTCGCTCCCGCCGTGGAAGGTCACCAGCAGCAGATCGACCAGCGGCCGCAGGGAGTCCACTACCGCGGCGCTCCGTTCGATGTCCAGCAAGTCGTAGGCAAAAGGATACGTCGTGAAGCCGATCAGGCCGACGGTCGTGAGGCTGTCTCCGCGCTTGACGATGTCAATGACGATCCTCCCTAGCGGTCCATAAAGTCCAATCCCCAGACTGTCGAGTATGCGCTCGGTGGAGGCCCGTCCGGCGGAGCCGAGATCGTTGGCGTGATTGTTGGCCAGATTCAGGTGAGTGAACCCGGCTTCCACCAGGCGAGGCGCCAGCCAGGTAGGCGTACGGAAGGCGTAACAGTTGGGACGCACCGCCAGCGATTCGGCTGGCTGCCCAGCTGCCCGGCGGTGCTTGGGACGGGGCAGCTTCACCTTTACCAGACACTTGGTCGAGGTTCCGGTGTCGGCCAGCACACCCTCGAAGTTGCCGACCACGAGATCACCGGTGAGACTCGGCCGCGCCTTTTTCAGGAGGCCCTTTCCACTGTCGGGAGGTACGCCGTCGGGAAGAGTGGATGTGCCCAGGTTGATGTCGCCGACAAAGGCCAGACGCACCGTGGCCGGTGGTGGGGGCAGGGCGACTGGAGATGGCTCGATCAAAGGGGAAGGCGGAAGGGCCAGGGTGTCGGCCCGCTCCGCCGAGGGCTGGGGCGACGGCTGGGTTGGCGGAGTCGACTTGCCGCATCCAAGCACAACCAGGACGAGCAGCCCGGGGCCGCAGCGTCTCACGCCGCGCTCACTCCTCCATGCTGCCGAGCCACTTCCTCGAGGCGACGGAGACTTTGCTCCCGCCCTACGACCGCCAGCAGCTC
>DATKJJ010000533.1:0-3548 GCA_035543695.1 Gemmatimonadales bacterium
CCTTTCATAACCCATAACACCTGCTGCACTGTCTTCACATCCTCCAGCGGGTTCCCCCGCACAGCGATCAGGTCGGCCAGCTTCCCCGCCGCGATGACGGCGCGGTCGGTGACTCCCAGCAGATCGGCCGCGTTCACTGTAGCGGCGCGGAGAGCATCCGCAGGCCGCATTCCGTAGTCCACATAGGTGGCCAACTCTCGAGCGTTGTCACCGTGGGGATAGACCGCTGCATCGGTGCCCAGCGCGATCTTGACCCCGGCGCGGAAGGCCCGCCGGTGACTCTCCTGCGCCAGTGGGATCACTTGCCGAGCCTTGGCGGCGATGGCAGGCGGCATGCTGTCGAAAGGGAAGGTGCTGAACAGGTAGGCGGTGGGAACCAGGTAGGTTCCGTTTCGCTTCATGAGGCCGATCGCCTCATCGTCGAGCATGGAGCCGTGCTCGATCGACGCAACGCCCGCTCGCACTGCGGCCTTGATGCCTTCGGTCCCGTGCGCGTGAGCGGCGACCTTCAACCCGTGGCGGTGTGCTTCCTGCACGATGGCGCGCAGCTCCTCGTCGCTCAGTTGCTGGGCGCCGAGCGTCGCATCGAATGAGAGCACCCCGGCAGTGGCGCAGACCTTGATCACCTTGGCGCCATGTTTGACCTGGTAGCGCACTGCCTTCACCACCTCGTCCACGCCGTCCGCGACGCCCTCCTTCCAACTCAGCTCCTTCACCCCTGGCGCCCAGCCAGTCTCGTCGCAGTGACCTCCGGTAATCCCGATCGCATGAGCCGACGGGATCATCCGGGGACCGATCACCATTCCGGCATCGATGGCTTTCATCAGCGAGATGTCGGCGAAACCGCCGGCGCCTACATCCCGCACCGTGGTGAATCCCGCGAGCAGCGTGAGCCGAGCATTTCGGGCGCCGCGCAAGGCGGCGTCGGCGGGCAGCTCCCGGACCGACCGGGTTACCCAGTCGCCTGAGATGTCCATGGTCAGATGGGTATGAGCGTCGATCAGACCCGGCATCAGGGTGAGATCACCCAGATCGATGGTACGGGCCCCGGCAGGCACGTCGGAGGCGCCGACGCTTCGGATCTTGTCTCCGGAGATGACGAGTACCGCCGGTGCAACCAATTGACCTTTGGTCACGTCCACCATCCGCGCAGCCCGCACTACTAGGGGCTGTTGTTGCGCGGTGGCAGAACCGGCCAGCAGCAGCGAGAACAACGCCGTCAGTTTTGGGAATGGCATGCGCTAAGGTATCTCCAACGGAGGCTGGGTCAATCGCGAGTTCTCGTGGCTCACCCCCGTGTGCAGGTCTATACTCGAACATGGCCGAGAGCTCGTTGGCACGACCTGGAGCGGGCTTCGCCCGGATTCCGCCTCACTGGCGGCTGTTCGGCTTTGCCGTATTCGGACTCCTGCTGGTGAGTCTCTGGCTGCGGTTCAACGCTCCTCCGACTCCGCAGCCGGTGAAGGTCACGGCCCGGCCCAGCTCGGTTGCTGTTCTCCCCTTCCGCAATACCAATCCCGATTCGTCCGACAACTATCTGGGCTACGGCCTCGGCGCCGAGCTCGCGCGGATGCTGGGGCGAATCCCGGGTCTTACCCTGGCCGATGTCACCTGGCCTCCGGTAGTGGCGGAAAACCCGGTGGAGCTGGGGGAGCGAGCGGGTGTGGGCAGCGTGCTCGAGGGCACAGTTCGTCGAGCCGGGGGCCGGCTCCGGGTGACGGCTCATCTGGTAGATGTAGGCGAGGGGTTTGACCTCTGGTCGGAGATTTACGAGGCGCCGGCCTCGGACCTGCAGCAGGTGCAAGGCGAAATAGTGAACGCCATGGCGCTCACCCTCCGCCTTCCGGCGGAGAACAGCACGCAAATTCGCCGCCCTACCAGCAATCCCGAGGCCTATGACACCTACCTGGGCGGAATCTATCTGCTGGCCAGAGGAGACAGCCGCGACGGGTTCGAGACGGTAAGCCGGCTGATCCGGGCGGTCCGGCTCGACTCCAACTTCGCTCTCGCCCACGCCGCTCTGGCGGAGGCTCAGCTGCCCGAGGTTCAGCAGGAGCTGCCACCCCGCCTCACTCTGCTCACCGCGGAATCCGCCGCCCGCCGGGCCATCCAGCTCGACAGCACACTGGCGTCGCCCCATCGGGTCCTGGGGGAAATCCGAATGGGCTACTATCGCGACTGGCCTGGCGCAGAGAGAGAATTCCAGCGCGCGATCGCGCTGGCGCCGAGTTCTCTTGATGGCTACGCAGCGTATGCCCGGTTTCTTCTGGCGATGGGCCGAGCCGACTCGGCCCTGGCCATCGGTCGGCAGGCGGCTCTGCTGAATCCGCTTTCCCCTGAGGCGGAGGAGCAGCTGGGCTGGCTGTACCTGCACACCCGCGAGCTCGATCAGGCGCGCGAGGTGCTTTCGCGGGCAATTCAGCGGGACTCGTTAGACTGGCGGCCGCATTTCGATCTCGGTCTCCTGGAGTTGTCTGCCGCCAATTATGGCCGGGCCCGGGACCACCTGGAGAATTCCAGTCGCCGCGCGCCGCTCCGGCTGGAGCCGCATGTTGCCTGGGCCCAGTTGCTGGCGCTGGCCGGCCAATCCGATTCGGCCATGATCTTCATGCAGCAGTTCCGGTATCCGTTCTGGAAGCGGGTGCCGCCGTATCTGGAAGCGACGATGCAGGCCGCCCTGGGCCAGCGGAGCAAGGCCTTTGCGTCACTGGAGCAGGCGGTCGCGGAACGGTCCGAGCTGGTACCGTACCTTCGGGTTGATCCCCGGCTGGATCAACTGCGGGCCGATCCCCGCTTCTCCCGCTTGGTGAAGCGCCTGCAATTGCCATAGCAGCAGGTGGCGGATACCATTGGCTTCGTCAGACACGAGACACGAGACACGAGACACGAGACACGAGACACGAGACACGAGACACGAGACTCCAGACCCCTGACCACGAATACCTTGCCTCGCCACTTCCTCTCCATACCCGACTTCTCCAAACCCGAGCTGCTCGCCGTGTTCGCCCTCGCCCAGCGGATGAAGCGTGGCGACTACAAGGAGAAGCCGCTGGCCGGGAAGACGCTGGGGATGATCTTCGCCAAGAGCTCAACCCGCACCCGGGTGTCGTTCGAGGTCGGCGCGTTCCAGCTGGGCGGGCACGCGCTCTTTCTCTCCTCCCGGGACATCCAGCTCGGCCGGGGCGAGCCGATCCGCGACACCGCCCGGGTCCTCTCGCGCTACCTTGACGGCATCATGATCCGGACGTACGATCACGGCGACGTCGAGGAGCTGGCCCGCTACGCCACCGTCCCCGTCATCAACGGTCTCACCGACCTGCTCCACCCGTGCCAGGTCCTGGCCGACCTCCTGACCGTGCGCGAGGCCCTCGGCGGCTGGGAGGGCAAGGTTGTCGCCTGGATCGGCGACGGCAACAACATGGCCAACAGCTGGATCAACGCCGCCGGCAGCCTCGGCTTCGAGCTCCGGCTCGCCTGTCCCGAGGGCTACCGGCCCAACGCCGAGATCCTGAAGCGCAACCAGGCCAAGGCAAAGATCCTTCTCACCG
>DATKJJ010000534.1:0-2698 GCA_035543695.1 Gemmatimonadales bacterium
GCCTCCCTCGCAGCGCACCGAGCTGGATGTTGCTCCGGAGCTCGATCGGGTGGTGCTCGCCTGTCTGGCTAAGAAACCGGAGGACCGGCCGCGGAGCGCCGCCGAGCTGGAGCGGATGCTGGGGGAAATCGAGGTCGAGCCGTGGAGCGAAGAAGCCGCCACGCAATGGTGGCAGACGCATCAGCCAGCGTAGGAGAGTGATGCAGTTCACCCGCAGGCACGCGGTTTGGTTTGCCGGGATCGGCATCCTCGGCTGCAACGATCCGATGAAACCCGGCAAAGTCGAGAGTGATATTCTGGGCTACTCGATCTCCGCACAGGGCGGGGGAACCGACCCGTCCACCGGCGAGGAGCTGAGCTGCGGGTTCACTATTGCCCAGGTGGACACCGACGGGAACTTTATCGGCAGCTGGACCGACACCACAACTGTCGCATTCTCGCGAGCGCGCCGGTCCCCCAGTCAACAGGTCAGTTACGATACCGTGATAGCGGCCCAGGAGATTCGGGTTACGGTGAGCGACAGCTTTCATATTTCCATGGAGGTTTCGGGCCCCCTCACCGAGCACCTCTTGGCCGACATGATCCCGCAGTATCCCGGGTGGGGTTCCGGCGAGTGGACCTGCGGCACCGGCCATCCGCTTTCTCGAGTCCAGCCAGACGTGGCGCTGCCTGGCCGGTGGCAGACCGTGCCCATCATCAACATCCCGATCGAGTGACAATGCCCAGGCGCGCGTGGCCCGCTCTTACGCTCTGTCTACTCGCCTGCGTCGCTGAAGGCGGAAGCCTTGCCGTCTCGGCCGGTGCACCGGTTTCCGCCGCGGTCCAGGGTCATATCACCAACTGCGGCGAGCCAGTGCCGAATGCATCCGTGCTGCTGCTGGTGCAGCAGGATCTGCAGGTGCAGAGCCGACCGGTCGACACCCAGATCGGCCCGGTGACAACCACTCACGACGGCGCTTATGCCTTTGACATAAGCCCTTCGTTTGCCGTACCCGGCCCGGCCAGCATGCAGCTGCAGGTCACCACCGGCGGAGTAACCGATGAGATCGAGGGCGGCACGCTCGAGTTTCGCATGGGCACACCGGCCCGGGACACCGCCCGGTTCGATGTAGATCTCGCCAATCGGCACCGCGCATGTTGAGAGTGGCTCTTCTGCTCTCGTTCATGTCGCTAACGGCATCCCCCAGCAGCAGCGCCCAGACTCAGGTGGATTCCATGGCCGCGGTTCGGGCGATACACGCCGCCCTGACTGACTGGGTGGCTGCGGCCAACCGGGGAGACTGGAAGTCCGCCTCGAAGGTGTGGGCCCCCGACTTGGTCGGCTGGTATCCAGGCCAACCCGATGATACCTATGCCCTGGAAATGGACCGGGTGGCCAACCCAAAGCTGGGCAGCCCCAAAACCCATTATGAAGTAGAGGTGGTTGAGGTCATGGTGTCCGGAAAGCTCGCCGTGGTCCGCGACATCTGGAGATTCACCACCGCGGCAGGGAAACCGGACGCGACCACCTCCGTGGTACGAGGCTTCGAGGTGTGGACGCAGCAGCCGGACAGCTCTTGGAGGATATCGCGCTGGATCAGCGCGCCGGAGCCACCGGCCCACTGAATCAGCCTCTCCCTCTACTCGCGTCCGCGCTCTGGTAGCCGGTGGCGGATAATATCCTGCAGTACCTGCTCGACCTGGTCACTCGCCTGGGTGACTGGAGTTATCTGATCATCTTTGGCGCGGCCATGCTCGAGTGTGCCGCCTTTGCCGGCCTGCTGGTACCGGGAGAAAGCCTGGTGCTGGCCTCGGGCTTCTTTGCCCATCAAGGAATCCTGGAGCTCGACGCCGTCATTGCTGCCGTTGCATTGGGCGCGGTAGCGGGTGACAACATCGGATACCTGCTTGGGGCTCGCCTCGGGCGAGAGTGGCTGCTGAAGAAAGGCTCCCGCTTCGGCCTCCGAAAGAAGCGTCTGGCCCAGGTGGACGCGTTTTTTCGGCGGCAGGGCCCCCGTGCCGTGTTCATCGGTCGCTTCATCGGCTTTGCCCGGGCCCTGGTGCCGTTCGTTGCCGGAGCATCAGGGATGTCTTATCGCCGGTTCGTTGTAGCCGACGCCCTGGGCGCCGGACTCTGGACGGTAGCGTTTGTAGCCCTCGGCTACGTCCTCGGAGCCAGCTGGCAGGTGGCTGAAAAGTGGATCAGTCGGAGCGGTCTGGTGCTCGGCGCTGTTCTGCTGCTCGGGGCCGTGTGGCTCTGGCTTCGGCATCGCCGTCGGCGAGCGGAGACTCCACAAACGCCTTGAGCTTGCCCAGCGCATGGTCCCACTGCCGAGAGATCAGGTCGAGCGAGCGCTGCGCTTGGTCCAGGCGCTCCGGCTGCAGCCGCCAGAAAGTCTCCCTTCCCCGTCGGCTGGCCTGCGCCAGACCTGCGCCCGCCAGCACCCGGAGATGCTTGGTGACCGCCTGACGGGTGACGCCGGAGCCGTCAGTCAGTCGGCTGATGGATGCCGGACCGCCGGTCGACAGCCGGGAGACCAGACGGAGCCGGGTCTCGTCTCCCAGCGCGGCAAATACCGAGGCCGGATCCCGAAGCCTAGCTCGAGCTGGCAAGGTATCGAGTGATGTTCTCGAGCTGCCCGGTCCAGCCCGCGTCGTTCTCCCGGTAGGCCTTGGCCCGGCGAGCCACGGGGATCCGATCGAAGCCCGACTCGGTGAC